>JBEDKY010000392.1:0-44298 GCA_041171905.1 Pseudomonadota bacterium | reverse complement strand
CCAAGAAATCCGTATTCTTGTTCAAGCACTCGGCACGGGTATCGGTCGTCTAGATTTTGATGTCGCCAAGTTGCGCTACCACAAAATCGTCATCATGACGGACGCAGACGTCGATGGTGCGCACATTCGAACTCTTCTGTTGACGTTCTTCTATCGTCAGATGCGCGAAATCATCGAGCGCGGTTATCTGTATATCGCGCAACCGCCACTCTATAAGTACAAAAAGAGCAAGACAGAAAAATACATCAAGGATGAATCCGACCTTGAAGCTTTTTTGCTTGAAAACTCGCTTTCCGAAGCACAGGTTTTTGATTCATCCGGCGCCCAGATCGACAAGGGCCACGTTCGCAACATGCTGACCTGTGTTGAGCGCTACAACAGAATTTTCAACATCCTGTCGCGGCGCAGAACGCCTACGATGGTTGAATTCTTTGCGAGCTACAAAGGCCTCTCGGCAGCAACCTTCTTTGACAAGCAAAAACTCACGCAGGTTGTGACCGACATTACCGACCACGTGTCTTCTGTTGGACACATTCAATCGAGCGTTGAATTCGACAACGAGCACAACCGATACTTTGCAATTGTGAACGTTCAGATTGCCGGCAAGCCCGTGCGATTCCGGCTCGACACCGAGTTTGTAGAGTCGAACGAATTCTCTGAACTGCGCAGGTTGCATGACCAGCTCGAAGAGGGCCAGGCTCTGCCGTTGAAATATGTCGCAGAGAAAAAGACTCGCGATCTCAAGAACTGGATCTCGCTGCAACAGTTCCTGCTGCAGGAAGGCCGTCATGGCGCATACATCCAGCGCTATAAAGGTCTCGGAGAAATGAACGCGGAGCAATTGTGGGAGACCACAATGAATCCCGATTCTCGTCAGCTGCTTCGTGTCGAGATTGAAGATGCAATCGCGGCCGACGATTTGTTCTCGATGCTGATGGGTGACGAGGTTCCGCCGCGTAAGGAATTCATCGAAACCAACGCATTGAACGTACGTAACTTGGACTTCTGAATTAAAGGCTGGGTAGCAGACTATGTCACAAGCAATTCGACAGGGCATCGTAGCGGTCAACATCAACGAAGAAATGAAAAACGCATATCTCGATTATGCGATGAGCGTAATCGTCAGCCGCGCGCTGCCTGATGTACGCGACGGTATGAAGCCGGTGCATCGGCGTGTGCTTTACGCGATGTATGAGCAGAACAACGTCCACAACAAACCCTATAAAAAATCGGCGCGTATCGTCGGTGACGTTCTTGGTAAGTACCATCCACACGGTGACACTGCCGTTTATGATGCACTTGTGCGCATGGCACAGGACTTTTCGATGCGGTATCCACTGATCGACGGTCAGGGTAACTTCGGTAGTATCGATGGCGACAGTCCCGCCGCGATGCGTTACACGGAAGTGCGCCTTGCCAAGGTGTCCGAGTCGCTCATGCAGTCGCTCGATGAAGACACCGTTGATTTCGGGCCGAACTACGACAACAGCGAACGCGAACCGCTCGTATTGCCCACCGTATTTCCGCAGCTGCTTGTGAACGGCCAGTCGGGAATCGCGGTTGGTATGGCGACCAACATTCCTCCGCACAATCTCACCGAAGTTCTTGATGCGCTTATCCACCTCATCGACAACGAATCGGCGTCAGTCGAACAGTTGATGGGATTTGTGAAGGGACCTGACTTCCCAACCGCCGGCATGATCTGCGGTTTGAAGGGAATTCATGATGCTTACCGCACAGGCCGTGGTTCCGTTTCGGTGCGTGGGCGTGCAACGGTCGAGCAAACCAAGGGTGGCCGTGAACAGATTATCATCACCGAATTGCCTTACCAGGTGAACAAGGCGAGCTTGATTGAACGCATCGCCGAACTCGTCAAAGAGGAAGAAATCAACGGGATTTCAGATATCCGCGATGAGTCCAACAAAGAAGGCATCCGCATCGTCATTGAGGTCAAGAAAGGCGAAAATGGCGAGATTCTCTTGAACCACCTCTACAAGCGGACACGCCTGCAAGACAGCTTCGGCGTCAACATGGTGTGTATCGTCCGTGGCATTCCCAAGCTCGTCAATCTGCGCGAGGCGCTTTCGCACTTTGTCGATCACCGCTTTGAAGTGATCACTCGCCGGACCAACTACCGCTTGAAGAAAGCGGAAGAGCGTCTGCATATTTTGGAAGGCTTGAAGATTGCGGTCGACAACCTCGACGAAACAATCGATCTCATACGCAAGGCGCCAAGTCCGGATGAGGCAAAAGAGAAACTCATTGCTCGCTTTTCGCTGAGCGATCGACAGGCAACCGCTATTCTTGAAATGCGCCTGTCGCGCATCACCGGTCTCGAGCGCGACAAAATCATCGCAGAGCATGCCGAAATTATGGTGACGATTGCCGACCTCAAAGACATTCTCGCCAAACCCGCACGTGTCGCTGCCATCGCACGCGAAGAATTTGTCGCACTGCGTGAATCACACGGAGACAATCGCCGTACTGAAATCACCACCGATGCAGCAGACGTCGACCTTGAATCTCTGGTGCCGCCGGCAGACGTGTTTGTGACCTTCTCGCAAGGCGGTTACATCAAGCGCGTTCTGCAGGATGAATTCCGTTCGCAGCATCGTGCAGGCAAAGGTAAGACTGGCGCCGCGCTCAAGGATCAGGACTTTGTCAAAGTGACCTTCCGTGCCCACACACATGACCACGTGCTGATGTTCTCCAACTTCGGCAAGGTCTATTGCTTCAAAGTCTATGAGCTGCCAGAGGCGCCCGCCAACGGCCGCGGAAAATCAATCGCACAAATTCTGACTCTGCAGTCGGGTGAGCAAATCACCACCATGATGCCGGTACATGAATTCTCCGAGAACATGTTTGTGTTCATGTGTACAGCGCAAGGTACGGTCAAGAAGACCGAACTTTCGGCATTCGCCAACATCCGCGCGACCGGCTTGCGTGCCGTGACTTTGGATGAGGGTGATTCGCTCGTGTCGGTGCGCATCACAAATGGTCGCAACCAGATGATTTTGACTTCGGCAAATGGCCGTGCAATTCGCTTCAATGAAGACGAAGTTCGTTCGATGGGCCGCACGGCTCGTGGCGTGACGGGCATCAACATGGAAGACGGTGATACAGTTGTCGCCGCAGAAGTGGTCGATCCGGCTGCAAGCGAGAAACTATTGGTTGTCACCGAGTTCGGCTACGGCAAACGCAGTGAGCTTGAGGAGTACAGAATCACCGGACGTGCCGGCAAGGGTGTCAACGCAATCCGCGTGACAGAGCGTAACGGCAAGGTCGTTGCACTGCTCTCTGTGGCCGATGCCGCGGACCTCATGCTGACGACCAACACCGGACGGGTCTTGCGCATTCATACGACAAGTGTGAAGGTCATCGGTCGTCTGACACAGGGTGTTTGTTTGATGCGCATCCTTGATGGCGAGCGGGTTGTCTCGGTTTGTAAGCCGAGCGAGTTTGATGATACTCCCGTGACGCAATTGGAATCTGCCGAGGAGATTGAGTGATGAAGTCAGCCAGCGTGTCTCGCTTGCAGTTCAAAAGGAGCAAGCGCAGCACGCTGTGGCTTGCTTTTATCACCGGATTTTCGTTGTTCGCTTTGGGCAGCTGTGGAAAGTCCGAGCGCCCCGACATCGGTGAGCGGTTGGACACCCCGTCCGCTCTCGCAAGTCATCCCACGCTTTCTGTCTACTACGTCTTGAATGCGTCGATGAGCGGTGAATTCGAAACCGGCTCGCTGCAGTCCTATTCCGTTCCGACCTCCGCTTCATCGTCCTCAAATCCAAGAGTGACCCTGCAAACGCCGCGTCTGGGCACCGCAATAGGTGTTGCAAGGGGCGGCGAATTTTTGATCGCCGGATTTTCTGGGACACAGGGACAGTTGAAGGTTTTCAATCTGGATGCAGGAGGAAACCCAAGCTCCTCCGACAAACCGCAGGATGCCGCGAATGTCCCATCAGGTCGCATTGGCAGCATTCTGGTTAATGCAGTCGAAGGTCAGACCGACACTTGGACGGTGGTAGTTTCGGTTGGTGATCCTCTCTCGTCTGAAAACATCGCTGGCGGCGACGTTTTGCTCTTCAAATATTCCCGCGCCGGCGGACTTGTGAAATTGGCCTCGTTGCCCACTGATTTTTACAGCCCTTCGCGCGAAAATCCGCTTGGTGCCTACCTACTCTCGTGGGGCACTCCAGTTGTGTTTCCCAGTTTGGGGATCGCCGTTGCCTTTCCCCAAGGCACGGTCAATTACCGAAGCGATAGAAATCCAACCGCGCTCGATTGGTTAAAGGGTAACGTGACTTTGCCGAATGTGGCATTTGACCTGCGGACTGTATCGGCGGCAGTGGTTGATTTGAACGCGCTTGTTGCGGGCAAAGGATTGCTCCAGACGCTTGGTTTCGTTCCAGTGGCATTCAATTTGAATGGGCAAAAGGGCGACGCTGCTGCCGATCTGACGGCCGAGGCAAACCTCACATATTCCTTTCAGCAAAAGTATCAGTCGGCTGTCGCAATCGACCCGCAAACGTCTCCTTGTCAGCTTTCGGGACCCCTCTCAGGCATCGCTCAACCAGCCGCAGTGGTGGTGAAGAAGGGCAGTGACTCGAATATTGTCTCGCTCTCGGGTTGGGATCAGGTGGCGACTCAGCTGCGCGCGCGTTTGGCCGGTAACGAAATCCAACCCATCTTGGGCGATTTGCTCAGCCCAACAGCCGTTTCGCTGAACTCATCGTTTGCCAACCTCAAAGACAGGCGGACTGTTGTGCCTTCCATACACGTCGTCAACACAGGCAGTCTGTGCACGCTCTCATGGTTGCGCGTCGAAGAAGGACGCAGCAGTCTTGGTCGCGAGCAAAGCCTGATACAGGCGGCAACCGACGGAAATATCGCTTCGCAGCTCACCCGCGACTTGGATTTAACGGGCACGTCTGCATTCACCGTCAACGGCAATTATGTGCTTACGAGTTCATTCAGCAACAATAAAATACAGGTGTTGCGCTTCAACGGTGCGGCTCTTGATAATGTGGGGGTATTTAGTCCGTGAAATTTTTCCTCGACAGCGCAGATATTCAGGAAATCCGGCACATGGCCGAGCTCGGAATTTGTGATGGAGTGACAACAAATCCGACTCTGGTCGCCAAGTCTGGGCAGGACTTCAAATCGCTTCTTAATGAAATTGTCCGCCTCATTCCGGGGCCGATTTCAGCTGAAGTCGTCGGACAAACTTCGGCCGAGATGCTGGCTGAGGCCGACGTGCTCGCCAAGATTCATGAAAATATTGTTATCAAGCTTCCGCTGAATCCCGAGGGCTTGAAAACCTGTAAAGCGCTCAGTGCGCGTGGAATCAAGACAAACGTCACACTGTGCTTTCAGGCGGGGCAGGCTCTGCTCGCAGCCAAATGCGGAGCAACTTACATTTCGCCGTTTGTTGGAAGGCTTGATGACATCAGTCAGGATGGAATGCAGCTGATTAAAGAAATCCGCAGCATCTATGACAACTACTCCTTCAAGACACAGATACTTGCAGCCAGCATCCGTCATCCGCAACACGTGATCCAGTCGGCACTGGCGGGTTCAGATGTTGCGACTTGTCCCTACAAAGTGCTGATGTCTTTGTATCAGCATCCTTTGACGGAGAAGGGACTCGCGTCGTTTATGGACGATTGGAAGAAGGCCAATCAGCGGTCAATTGTCTGATTCTGGCGGAATTCTCCAAACCACAGTCACGAGCCACCCCTGAGCGGGTGGTTTTTTCATTTTTCGCACAAAATTGTTGGTAGAATTCAAAAAAGCGAGAATTTTTCCTGAAATACGACAAAATTTTGGGTAGGAAAAACTCGCCGCTTCAATTTAAGGCATTTGCTGGTCTTTTTTCGCGGTTTTTTTCTGGGTCTTTTTTGCTCGTTCAAAAAAGAATATTGGCAATAAACAAAACGTAAATTTGGAGTTGGCTGTGAGTGCAATTTTGATACCGACAGGCAACGCGGGAAAGCTCCGTGAATTTTTGCATGCGTTCGCCAAGGAAAATCGCAATTGTTTGGGACTTAAAGATGCATCTGAATTGCTGGGCGCGCAGTACGCGTGGCAAACACCAGTTGAAGACAGACAGACTTTTGCAGGAAATGGTTATCGTAAATTAACTGCTGCGATTCCGTTGCTTGAGAAACTTCGTCCACACGGTGTGACATCGGTGTTGGTCGATGATTCGGGTTTATGCATACCACGCTTGAATTATTTGCCCGGGGTGAATTCAGCGACACTGGCCGGTGAGCCGCGTGATGACGCACGCAATCGAAAATATTTGATTGAATTATTGAAGAACAGATTGAATAACTCGGCAGAAAGCAAGGAACCGGGGTTTTTTGTCTGTTCATTGCTGATAGCGACACGCGTTGGCCCGCATCCACAGGGCGACAACAAAAACTCATTCGACGCAGATGAATTGTTGATTCACTTGGAGTCTCTGGAACAACAGATTCTTGAAAAATTGCACGCACGAATCACCGCGGTGGAAACTGCCGCCTATGCGCACGAATGCACCCTGAGTGCGCTCGGCCACTTGTACCAGATTCAGCTTGTGATGGGATTTTGCAACGGCTTTGTCGCCACATTCGAGCAGGAGCTTATTGCCGGCGAGGGACATGGATACGATGCGATGTTCTTTCCACAAAGAAGCCCGCAACTTTCTTTCGCCAGTATTCCGCTCGAGGAGAAAAACCGCATGAGCCACAGGTCCGAGGCGCTGCGCGGACTCAGCGAATGGGAGAAATCTCGTAGTGCTCAAGGTGGAATTCGGGAGCTGTTTTGAGAACGATTTTCTTTGAGAAACGGTCGCGGACTTCCTGAACGAATTGGGCGTCTTCTTCACACAGCCTGTCGATGACCTGCGGGTGCGCTCTGAGAACAAAATTCTCGGCCGGCAACTTGGAAAATTCACGTGCAAGCTCACGGATGATGTCATAAGCGACCGTGGTGGGGCTTTTAACCTCACCCTTCCCTTCGCAGTACGGACATGGAGTGCACAGTTTTTGGGACAGGCTTTCTTCAGTGCGCTTGCGGGTCATCTGTACTAGACCCATTTCTGAAATCCGCAGCGCCGATGTTTTCGCTTTGTCTTTTTTGAGTTCTTCCTGCAGGGCATTGAAGACTCGATCGCGGTCGTCCTGACGGTCCATGTCAATAAAGTCGAGAATGATGATGCCGCCGATGTTGCGCAACCGCAGTTGCAGAACGATTTCCTTGACCGCCTCGAGATTGGTTTTGACAATCGTGTCGCCAAGCGACTTGCCGCCGACAAACCGTCCGGTGTTGACGTCAATCGCTGTCAGCGCCTCAGTTCGTTCAATGATGAGATATCCGCCAGATTTGAGCCAGACCTTTGAGCCGAGTGCACGCGAGACTTCCAGTTCGATGCCATAGGCATCAAAGATTGCCGTGTCGCTCTGATAGAGCTGAACCTGCGCACCGAGTTTGACGGAAAAGCGGTTGAGAAAGCGCACAACGTCTTCGTAGACGTCTTTGTTGTCGATGACGATGCGCTCCAAATCACGCGAGATGAGGTCGCGGGTCGCGCGGAAAACGAGGTTGAGATCCTCATGCACGAGGCTCGGTGGTTTTGCCTTGGTTGCTTTTGCTTTGACGTTTTCCCAGAGCTTGAGAAGAAAATCGATATCGGCAATCAGTTTCTCCTCGGGGACACCCTCGCTCGCCGTGCGGACGATGATACCCATGCCATCAGGACGAACTCTTTGGACGATCAGCTTCAGACGGTTCCGCTCTTCTTCGTTCATGATACGCCGGCTGATGCCGATGTGATTGATGTTTGGCATCAAGACCACGTAGCGACCAGGGAAGCTCAAGTATGTTGTGATGCGCGCGCCCTTGGTGCCGATGGAATCTTTTGCAACCTGGACGAGAACTTCCTGCCCCTCTTTGACCAGATCTGCGATCTTGAAAAATCGTTGCGGACGGTGCGTAGGAAGCGGGCCAGCCGTGTCCGTGTTCGGAATGGGCGCCGAGTCATCGGTTGCCGGGGTCAGCTTAGTTTGTTCGTCATCTTCAAAAAACTCGGGCAATTCACTTGCGGGGCCACCCGGGGGCTGGATGTCGCCGCCATAGAGAAATGCCGAGCGGTCGAGGCCGATGTCGACAAAAGCACTTTGCATTCCCGGCAGGACGCGCATGATGCGGCCTTTGAAAATGCTTCCAACGATTCCGCGTTCTTTTTGTCTTTCGATGTAATATTCCGAGACGTGTCCGCCTTCGATCAGCGCGACGCGTGTCTCAAACGCCGAAGCGTTGATGATCAATTGTTTGCCTACCATTTTTTAAATCTTTCAAAAAAGTGTTCAATCTGTCGACTTAAGTCAGGTGGTCTCAAGTGTATCTTTCGATGCCAACACTCGGCAGACGACCTCACTTGTGTCGGGCAGTGAAGCAAACAGCGCTTCGGCATTCAGCCGGAGTTCGCCTTTTTTGTGCGACATTTCCGAGCGTACCGTGCTGTCATTTCTAAGGGTACCCCAGCGATGGAGAAATTGAAATAACATTTCCGAGGTTGCAAAACCGACCGCCGCATTGCTTGTGAGCAATATTTGCGCCTCTGGCGCACGGGTCGCCCTGTTTCCAAACAGTGTTGGGACCAAAAACGCCGCCGGTTCGAGGACGTTGTGCAACTGGCCGTCAAAACCTCCGCCCACTACGGCAACTTCGGCCAAAGCATAGGCCTCGGCGAGAAAACCGAAGGAGTCGAGAAAGACAATTTTCACAGGCCTGTCGTTGTCAGCGGCACTCTGCCAATCGTGGCTGCCGTATTGGCTGATCTGCAGAATGTAGTTGTCGGACCGTTGGAGAACTTTTTTGAGTGCTGCGATTGTTTGAGTATCGACCTCGTGGGGTGCGACAACAACGATCATCGGCGGCAGTCGGCAGTCGAGCAGGCGCTGCAGAACCTGCAATTCCTCCTGATGCGGAGAACCGAACACCCAGACCGGCTTTTGTTGGGCGATGCCATTGCCCGCCGCAAGGTTTTTAAGTGCTGCGACCTGATTTGAAGGCGGGATGGACTTTGAATTCAAATAACGTTCGCGCGCACGCAGCCATTTTGCGTCGCCGGCAACATGCAGCACGTCGCCACTGAGCACTTCGGTCGAGAGTAAAGACTTTTCTCCACCGTCGACAAGAAAGACTGCATCGGCATTTTGAAACCAGGTTTTGCGCAACTGCTTTTGCAAAATTGAAGGCAGTGGTGAGCGCGCTTTTTTCAGCGTGGCAGCCACAATACAGATTGGTTTTCCCGCCCCAGAAAATGTACTGATGAGCACCGGCCAAAAGTCATACCGCACGAGAACGAGCCTATGAATGTCGAGTGCATCAAGAGCCAGACGAAAAGTTTTTTTAGATTCCCAAGGCAGGCTGCAGGCGGCGAGCAGCGCCGGACAGTTTTTGAGAAAGGGAATCGCACTCGGTGAAAAGTAAGTCAGAAAAAAAACCACACCGTGCTTGGTATTCAGTGCTTTGAGAATCGGAATGACCTGCTCGAGTTCGCCTGCGCTTGCAACGTGAATCCAGTAAGTCGGACGCTGCTGCCAGCCGCGACTGATTTTTTCCCGTTTTGCCTCGGCGATTGCTTTTTCCCACGCTCCGCTGGAGCGTTCGGAAATGAACAGGCGAGTTTTTTCTGAGCGCGATAGAAGAAACACTGGCCCGCTGAGCTGCTGCGCTGCCATTGCGATTGTTCTACTTAAAATAACCAACAGGCGAAAAATCATGCCGGCCTGTCTGCAAGCGGTGTGAACGACAGATCAATCGGACCGGTGTACGACGACAGCGGTCGATAGAGCCGGTTGTTCTGGCGGAGTTCAATGATGTGCGAACACCAACCGACGATCCGGGCGGCGGCAAAGATCGCTGGGAATAAAATAGGTTGAATACCCAGCCGGCGGTAAACTGCTCCGCTCCAAAAATCGACGTTGACGTGAATCGGACGATCGCGTTCTGCGAAATGTTCGCGCGCGCGTCTTGCAACGTGCGCCAGTATTTTTATGTCCTTGGGATTGTCTTCGTTAGCCGTGAGTTCTTTCAGCAATTGCTCAAAGACGACGGCGCGCGGATCGGTTTGTTTGTAAACCCGGTGCCCCATCCCCATGACTTTGCCACCCGAGGCAAACAGATGATCCAGATATGAGTCGGTGTCGCCCCACTCTTCGATCTCGGCGAGCATTTCGACAACCTGCTCACTTGCGCCGCCGTGCAATGGACCACTGAGGGCACCGACAGCCGCGCTGGTTGCTGCGTACATGTTCGTCAATGTCGAAGCCACGGCGCGGGCGGTAAAAGTTGATGAATTGAAGCCATGATCCATCTGAAGAATCAGCGCAATTTCCATCGCGCGGGAGGCTTTTTTGGAGGGCACCTGACCATGCAGCATGTAGAGGAAATTTTCCGCATGCGAGAGATCATCACGCGCCGACAGAATGGGTGAACCCTGATGCAGGCGATAAAAGGCAGCTAGAATGATGGGTGTCTGAGCGATGACGCGCATGGCCAAACCCAACAGCGTCTCTTCTTCTGAGTATTTGGGACCGGGGTCAGTGCAGCCCAGCGCTGCAAGGGCTGTTTGCAGTGCGGCGAGCGGAGCGGTGTGCCTGGGAAGTTCCTGCAAAATGCGGATTGTTTTTTCCGGAGTATGCGACAGCTGCCGCAATTTCCAGCTGAATGAATTCAATTGCCGCTGGTTGGGGAGATGACCACAGAGCAGTAGGTAGGCGACCTCCTCGAAACTGGCCTTTTCGGCGAGGTCTTCGACGCGAAAGCCGCGATAATAGAGTCGGCCTTGTTGTCCGTTGACCCAACTGATGGACGTTGTGTCAACAACAAGGTCGTCCATTCCGCGGCGGACGTTTTGATTGGCTGATATTGGGTCCTGAGCCACCGGTGGACCTCCTTTTTGACCATACCCCACTGATTTGTTACCACGTCGGGGTCGGAACTGTGAAACAGCTCTCAAAAAAGTGAGGACAGGATCATGGAGGTTTTACCCCTCGAGCGTCCGTTGTTGGAGTTGAGCAACCGCATCACCGAATTGCGCGCTCAGGCACGCCAGTCGCAGTTGTCGGGAAAAAATGAAAAGGAACTCGGTGCCGAGATTAGGGTTCTCGACGAGCAGTTTGAAACGCTTGCGAAGCAGATTTTCTCCAATCTGACTCCCTATGAGATCACACAGCTGAGCCGTCATCCCCACAGGCCTTACACACTCGATATCGTGAACCAGCTCTGCGACGATTTCGTTGAACTGCAGGGTGACCGCAACTTTATGGACGATGCGGCAATCGTTGGCGGCATCGGCACCTTCCGCGGCCACCGGGTTGTTTTTGTCGGACACCAAAAGGGCCGTGGCACAAAAGAAAATATGAAGAGAAACTTCGGTATGCCAAGACCGGAGGGCTACAGAAAGGCGCTTCGCCTGATGACGTTGGCCGAGCGCTTTAAGCTGCCAATCGTCACCTTTATCGACACGCCCGGAGCGTATCCGGGGATTGATGCCGAAGAGCGTGGTCAGAGCGAGGCCATCGCAAAAAATATCATGGTCATGTTCAAGCTCGGTGTTCCGATCATTTCGGTGGTCGTCGGAGAAGGCGGCAGCGGAGGCGCTCTCGCCATCGGTGTTGGAAATCGCGTTCTGATGCTTCAATACAGCACCTACAGTGTGATTTCTCCCGAGGGTTGTGCGTCCATTTTGTGGAAAGACGGAACACAGGCCGACCGTGCAGCCGCTGCGCTCGGAGTGACGGCGCAAAACGCTTTGAATCTGGGTGTCATCGATGAGATCATCCCCGAGCCGCTTGGTGCGGCTCACTGGAAGCCCGTCGAAGCCATCAAGAACGTCGGCGATGTGCTTGAAAAACATCTGCTCGAGCTCGGAAAAATGAGTTCAGAGCAACTGAAGAAACAACGCCATCAAAAATTCGCGGCTATGGGCAAAGTGGAGAGTCGCGAGCCCGTATCGCCCTTCCGCACCGAGGCGGCGCCCGTTCCAGCGTGGACGCAAAGCTGGGAGCAACTCTCCAGAACAACTGGATTCAGCGGAGACTTTCCGCTCTCATGACCCTTGTTGTCACAAACCAAGAAAGCGTCAAAGTCATCACGATCGACGGACCGGCCGGCTCGGGCAAGAGTACGGTCTCGAGGATGCTCGCCCATCGGCTCGGATGGATTTACGTCACCACAGGCGCCATTTATCGAACACTTGCATTGATGCTTTTTGAGGCAGGTACGGGCGTTCAAGACCGAGGCTCAATCGAACGATTTGTTGCCTTCCTCTCGGAACGCTACAGACAAGACCCGCGCAGCGGCCGAGTTTTTCTTGGTGATCGTGAAATTACCCACGAAATTCGCACTCCTTTTGTATCCGAGCAAGCCAGCCTGGTCGCTCAGGATGAACTCGTCCGGAGGCGCCTTCTGCCCGTTCAAAGGAAAGTTGTTCTGGATTGCAATGGGGCGGTTGTGGACGGACGTGACATGGGGACAGTTGTATTTCCCGACGCTCCGCTGAAAATATTCCTGACAGCTTCGCCGGAGCAGCGGGCCCAGCGTCGGCTCGAGGAATTGCGTTCGCAAAACCTTGAACCGAGTCTGGATGAACTGATTCGTGAGATTCACGAGCGTGATGCCCGTGATGCCAACCGATTGGTCGCTCCTATGCGCGCGGCGGAGGATGCTGTCTTACTGGATTCGACTGAACTCGAGCCGTCCGCAGTTGTGCGGGCAATCTTAAATCTGTGTGTTGACAGAGGATTGGTGCCAGGGTTGCAGGAATCGTAAGATATGATCCGTGAGGGCATATATGAGGAGTTCCTATGGCCGACGCAACCCAGCTTGATGGTGTTAACTGGCTTTCCGTTCTGACCAACGGTGGTCCTGTTGGCGTTTCTATTCTTATTCTACTTGTCCTTCTGTCGGTTGCGACTTGGGCTGTCATTTTTGAGCGCTGGCGCGCTTTGCGTCATCTGCAGATGATGTCTGACGACTTCATGCAGGAGTTCTGGGATTCCAAGAGTCTCTCCGACCTCAATGGCAAGCTCAAAGACCTCGACTACAGTCCTGCGCGGGAAGTTTTTCGCTCAGGCTACAATGAAATGGTGCGTGTGCTGCAGGTGCGCGAAAAACGCGGACTCTCGTCGAGCGCCCCGCTGTCTATAGACACAGTCCGACGGGCGCTCGGCAAGTCGCGTCAGTTGGAAGAAGTCCAGTTGTCACGCAACATGACCTTTTTGGCAGTATCTGCTTCGGCTTGTCCATTTATCGGGCTGTTCGGTACCGTGGTCGGTATCATCCGCGCCTTTCACGATATCGGACAAACGGGTTCGTCGAGTCTTGCCGCAGTTGCTCCGGGTATCTCAGAGGCGCTCATTGCAACGGCGCTCGGTCTTGCAGCCGCAATTCCGGCGGTCATCGCATACAACTTCTTTGCGGGTAAGGCGCGGCAGCAGCTGTTAATTCTCGAAGGATTTTCGACCGACTTTCTCAATATTCTCGAACGTCATTTTAATCTGGGACGCTCTGAGCAGGTGGTGCCGCACACACCCGTTGCCGGCTCGGCCCTGTCGACTATCGCTGACGCCTGAACCGACTGACTTGCAGAGCATGAGGTGAATTCATGGCAATGAGAACCGGCGACGCCGACGAATCTGGCTCGTCATCATTTGGACGCTCATCACTGCTGGCTGACATAAACATCACACCGTTCGTGGATGGTATGTTGGTGCTGTTGATTATATTCATGGTGACGGCACCGTTTGCAGTTTCGGGCGTTGACATCCAGCTGCCAAAATCAAAAGCCAAGACTTTAAGTCTCGGCCAGGACCCGGTGGTCGTTTCAATTTCTGAGCAGGGCGAATTTTTTCTCGGTAAAAAAGCAGTGCGCAAGGATGAACTGACGAGCAAGATTCAAGCTGCGCTGGTGGGACAGGAGCAGCCGACTGTTTTCATCCGCGCCGACCGCGAAGTGATGTACGCGAAAGTTATGGACGCCATGTCTGCAGCACAGAATGCCGGTGCAAAGAAGATCGGTATGATGGGCGAAGGAACTGGAAGCGGGGCGAAGGCTCGGTAAATGATGTCGAACTCAGGCACAGACAGCAGCATTGCACTGAAAGCGTCGCCGCATATTGACGGCGATGAAATGCTTTGGATCGCCGGTGAAAATCTTGCTCAAACGCGCAGGGAGCCCGAGCTTCTTTGGAACGAAACTCTCTTGCATGAGTTTTCACCTGAACCCGATCTTGAGGTTCCCTTCTCTGCGCGGTTTATGATTTCCCCCGAGCCGCGCATCGATGATCACGCCTTTGCACAGCGACTGCGTATGGAAAATCTTGAGGACGATGGACTGGGTCCGTGGCCGCTCGGTTTTTCGATTCTTTGGCATGCTGTTGTGGCTGGCATCATCATAGGCTTCATGCAATTCAGCGAAATCAGCAATCCGTTCGACAAACTTGAATCTGAGCCAATCGAGGTCGCCTTTGGGCTTTCGGCAGATATGGGCAAGGCTCTGCCAGATGGCAAAATTGCCGATGAAAAAATTGAAGCCGAGGCACTCAAAACTGCGCAGCAGCTGCCGCAGTTGCCCAAATCGTTGACTATCGATGCTGCGACTCCCGCACCTGTCGACAACTCGCTTGCTTCACCGGATGCAGTTGCGGCGACGCCTGTCCCCACTGCAATGGCGGCTGTCACACCGACACCCGCGGCGACCACCGCTCCGACGCCAGCTCCGGTGGTCGAACGGGTCGACCCGGCGGCAGCGAAGAAGATGAAGCTTGAAGAACTCGCCAAGCGGCTTGAAAAGGAACAGCGTGCAGTGGGCGCAAAAGAACGCGCTGGCACCGACAAAAAAACTGCCAACGATGTTTTCAAGCGTCCCACTGATATACCCATCAATCCACTTGGCCGTGATCTGCCAAAGCCACCATCGACTCTGAGTCAGGCGGGAAGCTTGCAGGGCAAAGCGGGATTGCAGGTGCGCAATGAATACGCCCACGCCGCTGCTATGCACATGCGCAAGCACTGGAGTCTCCCGGACGTGATGACTTTTGAGCCGAAGCTCGAGGTTGTGCTTGGCTTTGACATCAATGGCTACGGCCGGATTCTCGGTCGCGTGAGGGTCGTCAAGGGAAGCGGCAATGCGCGCTTTGACGAAGAGGCGATGAAGGCACTCGAAGCGGCTGGTCCGTTTCCAGACTTGCCCAAAGAAATGGGACAAAAGCTTTCATTGCGCATGAAATTTTCGCCCAACAGCATCAATTTTTAGGGTCAGGATATGATTGTGAACAGTTCAAAAAAGTTTGGTTTTTCATTCAAGACTTTTTGGTTCATCGCGCTGGGGTTGTTTATGTTCAGCATGCAGCCCTCGCTTCATGCGTCCCCCGCGCAGGCAACGCCGGCTGCAGCCGCGCAGTCATCCGACGGTGAACTTTTCATCGATGTTGGCCGTGCCGGAGCCCGAAAATTCAAGATGGCAATTCCGATGTTTGGAGTGGAGCCCGGCTCGTCGGTCTCGGAGGCCGACCGCGAATTTGCTGCAAACAAGCTCGCTGATATTTTTTCCTTCATGGGGTCGTTCGATTTTGTGCCAGCAGCGAGTTTTCTTGCCAAGGGCAATATTGCAATCAAACCAATCCAATATGAGGAGTGGGCTCCGCTGCAAACAGAGGGAGTCATCCTCGGAAAATTTGTTCCGAGCACTGCGATTGGCAAGTACACACTTGAGATGCGCTTCTTTGATGTCAAGCGGCGCAGACAGCTGCACGGTGTCCGGTATTCCGATTTTGAGGTGAGCGATCTCGATCGCGCACTGCGTCGCTTTGCCGATAAATGCATTGAAAAACTGACAGGTGACAAAGGGATCTTCTCAACAAAATTGGCTTTTGCCGGAACCCGCAAGAGCGGGGAGCCGCGACAGATTTTTGTGGCCAATCTCGACGGCTCGGGGCTGCGGCAGGTTACCAACAACGGTTCGATCAACATGAGTCCATCCTGGTCGCCCGACGGAACCAAACTCACATACACTTCGTTCCGTGATGGCAAGGCCGACATCTTTGTTTACAACATGCTGACTCAAAAAACCTCCAAATTGACCGCGGGATTTGGCAACAACTCGGGAGCAAACTGGCATCCGGACGGACGCAAGATCGCGTTCTCTGGAAGTCATTCCGGACTCACGAGTATTTTTACCGTCAATTCACTCGACGGCAGCGATCGTAAGACATTCATCAGCGGAAGTGGACTCGAGGTTGAGCCTGCGTACTCGCCCGATGGCGGCAAGGTTGCGTTCGTCAGCGGCCGCTTCGGCAATCCGCATTTGTTCATCAGAGATTTACGCGTCGACAGTGATACCCGCATCACCTTTGCTGGTTGGTACAATTCCTCGCCGTCATGGCGGCGGGACGGCCGCAAACTGGCTTTTGCAGGATACGACCGCGACATTGACCGGTACGATATTTTCACCGTGAATCCGGACGGCCGCCAGATGGAGCGCCTCACTCTCGATCAGGGAGACAACGAAAAGCCATCGTGGTCTCCGGACGGCCGGTTCATTGTTTTTCAATCCAACCGCTTGCTCAAAGGCCGTGGAAAGGCGAATACCTACAAACTTTACGTGATGAGCAGGGACGGAACAAATGTTCGTCCACTCAGCATTCCGCTTCACGACGTCGTGATGCCGGTTTGGAGTCCGTTTCTTGATTCCGTTGATTGAGGAAATGCAGTGAGAATTACCCGTGTTTACACAAAGACCGGCGACAAGGGAACGACAAGCCTCGCCGACGGCTCACGAGTCTCGAAAGCCGACCTTCGCCTTGAAACGTATGGCACAGTAGATGAACTCAACGCCCTCGTTGGCGTGTGCAGAAGCTCATTGCAGGAGTCACGGATTCTGCAGCCAGCTTCAGTTGCGACGCTCGATGCATGGCTTGAATGCATACAGAATGATCTGTTCAATTTGGGAGGCGATCTCGCGACACCTATCGCGTCACGCTGGGAAAACATGATCGTTGTCGGCGAATCGGAGATCACCCGCCTTGAGCAGATGATCGACGAGTTGCAGGAAGTTCTTCCGCCACTCAGGGAGTTTGTATTGCCAGGCGGAACTCGGATAAATGCCGAATTGCATATGGCGCGTACAGTCTGCAGGCGGGCCGAGCGAATAGCAGTGCAGCTTCATGAACAGGCGGAAATCAATCCGCAGGCTGTGCCGTTCTTGAACCGTCTTTCGGATTTTCTTTTCGTCGCTTCACGCTGGGTTCAGCACAAATCTGGCGTTGCTGAAGTCACCTGGAAAAAATCAGGCGGGTTGCGCGACCTCAGAGTGACTCCGTCCACTCCACAAGGAAACGGATAGATCCGAACATCAACAGTCCTTTGTCGCCGACGTTGACAGCTCCGACACCTGCCGGTGTTCCTGTGAACAACAGGTCGCCTGCGCAGATCGGAAAAAATTGTGAGGCGTAGGCGAGGCAGGCGGCTGGAGAATGGCTCATCTGCAGCGCAGTCGCGCTCTGGACGAGTTTGTCGTTGATGGACAGCGAGAATATTTCACTGTTGTAGTTGGAAAAATCCGAGAGCCTGAGCCATGGACCAATGACCGCCGCATCGCGGAAGACTTTTCCAGTTGTCCACGGTGTGCCTTTTTTCTTGGCTTCGCCCTGCAGGTCACGCAACGTCATGTCGAGCCCCACGGTGACCGCTCCGAGCGCACGTTCAGCTTGCTCGACAGTCATCTGATAGCCATCCTTCTCAATGCGGAAGACAAGTTCGACTTCGTGATGGACCTGACTGGAATGTTTGGGGAGCGTCAGTTTGACCAATGCATCGTTTGCTTCCGCGGCGCGCAGAACGCTGGGCGGTTTAATGAACAGGAGCGGTTTTTCGGGATGAACATCGCCCAATTCTGCTGCGTGGTCGGCATAGTTTTTACCAACACAAATAATTTTATCCATACTTGCCTCGGTTTTTTGCAGAGTTCTGCGGAGGCCCACTCTAGTTGCCCGTGTAGCCCTTGTCCAGTCGCATTCTCTGACATCACGCTGCTTTGGCGTTGAAACTTTCGGGCAGAAATGCGACCACCGTAGGCATCCAATCGAGCAGCTGGGGAAGCGTCTATGCAAAGAGGAAATAACCGCGGTTCAACCTTTCGTCCAAAGCCGCCGCGCGGACCGGTGAAACTTGCGTTCGGCGTGATTCCAACTCCGGGACAAAAAGATAACTCGCAGTCCATACCCATGCCGCGTAAACCGCCGGAGGAGCCTGTCTTTGCCCGGCAGGACATTGTCGGAACTCTCAAATTGAAGGGGATTCCGTTTGAATCCAGCGAGCCTCTGGACGGGGAATATCTCGAGAGGATTCGCACCAATCTGAAAAAGATTTATCTTGCCGGACTGACCACATCCGGACGCTCGATGATTGATTTTGCTGATGGTGAATTGAAGGTATCGTTTCCATATGAGCAGACTGCCGTAGAACGCATGAAGGGACTCGATCGCAACGAGAGGGCTTGGGATCCCGACCAAAAAATCTGGCGTGTCTTTATCGGCACATTCGACGAGGTTTTCGATATCCTCGGGCGCGGTTTCAAACTCACCGAAACTGCCTATGCGGCGATCTCTGAATTTATTTTGACCCCTTACTATGCCCACATCGGGCGCGGCAAGCTTGGAAAAATCGTCGTCCGTGAGAGTTGGTTTGAGGACATTTCACATCTGACGCAAAGCAAGGTGAAGTTCGGCAGTTCGTTTTTTCACCTCGAAAAACTCGGCAGTGAAGCGTTTGATTCTTCGGTGCAGCAGGATGTTGTCAGCTGGCGGAAGGCGATTGAGAAGTACACATTCGGACGCAAGCCCTACCTGCACCAGCGGTCGGGCATCGAATTTTTGCTTGTGAACAAGCAGGCTGCGCTGCTCGACGAGATGGGTTGCGGTAAAACTTTTCAGATAGCCTCAGCTCTCGGCATCATGTTTCAAGAAAAAGAAATCGACCGCGCCATTATCGTCGTGCCAATGTCGCTGCTCAAGACGTGGCAAGAGGAACTGAGACTTTCTCTGCCTCTCGATTTCACCGTCGTGATTGGCACACCGGCGCAACGCGCAAAGGCATTCAAAAGTACGAACTCAATTTTTCTTGTTCACTACGAAGGCCTTCGTCTTGAAGAGGAACGCTTCAGAGAATGGATGGAAGGCGCGCGCTGTGCGTTGGTCTTTGATGAAAGCCAGCGGATTAAGAATTTGCAGGCGCAGACGACGATGGCGGCAGTGCGGCTGCGGCCGCTCTCAAGCCGCTGCATCATCGCCACCGGTACGCCGATTGCCAACAGGCCGATCGACTTGTTTTCCCAGTATCTCGTGATGGATCAGGGCGACACGTTTGGCAGCCGCTTTCCGGCGTTCAAAAACACCTTCTGTGAGATGGAGGTGCAGAAAATCAACGTCGGGCGCAAAACAATACGCGTTGAAAAATTTATCGGGACCCGTAATCCGGATGAATTGCAGTCACGCATCCTGCGCACAAGCCTCCGTCGTCTGAAATCGGAAGTTCTCGATCTGCCACCGATGCTCTTCAAAGATTTTGTTGTTGAGTTGAAAGCTGAGCAAAAGCATATGTACGCGCAGATGCGCGATCATCTGCGGCTGGAAATTGGCGGCCTTTCAGATAAAGAGATCGCCGCAGAGGCGGCAAACATCGTTGTCAAACTGTTGCGCTTGTCGCAGATCGCATCCAATCCTGCGCTGCTTGATCCGGAATACAAGGGTTCAAGCGCCAAGCTCCATGAGCTTGATGACCTTCTGGAAGATGTGTTTTCCGATGACAGTAAAAAAGTCATTGTCTGGTCTCATTATGTAGAGAACATCAACCGTTTGGTCGAAAAGTATGCTGAAAATTATGGTGCTGTCGGACACACTGGTGAAATGGACGTCGGTGCGCGGCAGGAGAGCGTCAAGCGCTTTCAGGATGATCCGAGCTGCCGGATGTTCATCGCGACACCACAGTCCGCAAAAGAGGGTTTGACTCTTTTGCCTCGTGATGGTCGCATGGTCGCTGACACGATGATTTATCTCGATCTGAGTTTCGACAGCGGCAGTTACGTTCAGTCACAAGCGCGTTTTCACCGTATCGGCCAGCAGGCTGTGCGCTGTCTTGTGGTTCATTTGATTGCCGAGGGCACGGTGGATGAATACATCCGCAGAACTGTACTCGAGAAATTGAAGACGGCCACGCAGGTGCTTGACGAGGGTCTGGGCAACGGCACAGTTGCTCAGAATCTCACTCAGGGTGCGGCTCAGTTGAGTAAAAAGGAATTGCTCGAGCTGCTTCAGTGAACTGGTTGAGACATCTCAAAAACAGCTGCCCGACGTGCAGTTGATGAACAATTCACAACCGTCGATTTTTCCGTCGTTGGCCGACGCACTGCCACCGCCCGTGGCTGTGATCGTATCGTTGAGGCAAGATGGAAGTGTGTAGCTGCCGATTTTTTGAGTGGCTGGAACGGCGCAGCCCTTGTCGGCAGCCGTTTTTAATTTGCTAACCTGCTGGCTGACTGTGTTGAGCGTGTCTTTTCCCTGCGAACTGGGAAAGCACTCTCCGACAATGCTGAGCGCTGTTGTGAAGTCGGTTGTGATGTCACCAAGGTCGTTGATGGCCGATGAAAGCTCAGCAGCCGCTGCACTGATACTTTCTGCCGAAGCGCTGCATCCTGTTCCGCCCGCGCCTGTTCCTAGTTTCGACGGCAGACCGTTCAGTGTGGATTGAACCGACGTGATTCCAGCCTGAAGGTTTTTGAGCGTCGGAATCGTGTAGATGGCCGCTGTCAGACAGCGTTGAAAAAGCAGTTTCGAGGAATTTTTTTCAGGAGCCGTGTCGAGAATTTCAATGGCCTGTTTCAGGGTGTCGAGCTGTGCCTGAGTGAAATTCGGCAGAACGCTTTCGAGCGTGTTGAAGACGTTGTTGCCGCTGCCACCTGACGTGCTCGACGACGATGAGTTCGTACTTTTGTCGATTGTGTTGACGATCAGATCAAACAAGCCAACGCCCGACTGACTTGCCAGCGCTATCGAGTAGAGGCTCGCTGAATTGTTGCTTTTGTCTTTGTCCCAGAGTTTTTTCGCCGACGCGGCTGCGGAATCATAGTTGCCCTGATTGAGCTGTATGAGGGTTTCCTCACGCAGTGCATCGTTGCTGTCCTTGATGGAGAATGGCCTATAGATGCTCGTACCGCAGGAGACCAACGCAGACGAAAGAAAAATGCCTGCGGTACCCAGTAGAAAGGTCGCTGTTCTCATGATGAGCTCACTTTTTTGCTGGGCGATGTTCCGGTGAACAGGTTGTAGTTTCTGGTCGCATTCGGGTAGAGCTTGACGAAATTTGGGATGTTGTGTTGCAGTCCCATAAAGTACATCATCCGCGCGAGTGCCTCTGCGGCAAGGTCTCGGTAGGTGTCGTCGTGCTGCATTGAGTCGAGCAGGCGCGCCGCTTCGTCAATTTGTTCCAATTCAATATGCAGGGTGACCTGATCCCAGAATTTGAAAGACAATTCCGGGTGCAGACTTTGGATGCGCTGGTAGCATTTCAGCGTATTGAAATAGAGCGCATTCTTTTTCAAAAATTCAGCGTACTCGGAAAGAACTCGCAGGTCCCGCGGCCTGTCGCGCAGGAGCAATCTGAACCGCTCATTGGCCTTGGACATATTTCCCATCGCCATTTCGACGCGTAGCAGTGCGATCTCTGCATGTCTGCGGAACTGTGGAATTTCGCGCAGCCGCGCAAGTTGTTGTTCGACCGTTCCGTAATGGCCCTGCAGCATCGCTTTTGAAACCTGATGTGCGAGCCTGACGGCCGGATCATTGGGCTGAGGAATGACTGCCCGGACGATCTTTTCAGCGTTCGACGTCTGCAGCGGTTTTTTTATGAGCCCGACAGCGCCGAGACTCTGGTAGAAGGAATCGAATAGCTGGTTGTCGGATGGTGCCGTAAAAACGATGGGCAGCAGCTGGTGTCCCAGGACTTTATAGATGCCCTCGAAATGCTGCATCCCGTCGTTCACGCCATCGGTGTGATCGATAAAAATGATAGGCCAGTGACTCGTGTGGATCAGGTTGGAAATTTCGAGCGGATTGGTGGTGCAGATCGTTTGCCGGAACCCGAGTTTGAACAGGAATTCGCGGAGTATCTGGACAAAGCCAGTCACTCTTTCTTCTGCGAATATGACTGCGCGCGGCTGAAGAGACACGTGCTGTTTAACTCCACTCTCGCTGGGCTTAACCCATTTATTATTACTCTATTTGGTTGTCTTTTTTGGTGCAGAGGAAATTTTGTGGCGGCTGTCCAATTGGTTGGCACCTGCCCGGCTGCAAGTGTTGGTCGCGTTTGCCGATAGATTCCCTAGAGGGGGTGCACCTTGAGCTGCACAAAGTTGGGCCGACCGGGAATGGCCAGCCGTTTACTTTCATCGCTGTGCGGTTTGGTGGCCGGTCACGCGGCGGCGCAGGAGATCTTGCCGCCTGTGCGTGACCTCAATGGAATTCGGGCGTTGGGCCTGGGAGTCTCAACTGTTTCGATGGCCGGACTTTCGCAGGGTGAAACCCCGCAGGGCAATCCTGCATGGGTCGGAGAGGAAGGAAAAATCAAAAATAAGGGAATTCTCCGTGGTCTCTGGTTTCCTTCGGCGACCCTTGGGAGCAACGGAACGACGCAGTCTCTGGCCAAGGCGTATTTTTCAGGTGAGGGTTCAACCCAGCAGAGACTCGAGAATTTTCTGAAAGCCTCGCAAAATGAACAAACGCCCTATGGGCTGTTTTCGATGACTCCCGGAGTCACCGTTGGACCCGTCCACTGGGGATTCTTTGGCAGAGTCCGTGTGGAAGGCTACGTCTGGCAACCGACGAGTTCTGGAGAGGGCGCAGCGACGAATGCATCCGCGAGCGAGATTCCGGATATTCTTGGTGGACTTTCATTGGTTTCACAAAGCGCAGGTGGTCAGGCCGCATCGCAGATGGACGTGCGGGCGACGGTGGAACGCGGCACTAGTCTCTCATTTGCAGTGCCTTACAAAAACACTGGTGTCTTTCTTGGTGTCACGGTCAGGCCCACATGGCGGAGCGATTTTATAGGCTCTGTGGAACTCGATGAGCCTCTGGTCAGCGCCTCGGCGAAAGGCCTGCGCGCCAAATTCAACGAAACCCGCGGATATCCGGTGGATGTCGGTGCTGCAGTACGCCTGCCCAAGATTGCACTCAAACCTTCATTTGGACTGAAAATCGAGGACGTTGCCGACACCCGATACAAGGCAGCAAGTTCGGCTCATCAAACGGTGATACAAAAATCTAATATCAGTGTGGGCGTTGCTGCTTGGCCTTTGCTGAGACAAAATTTCGCCATTCAATGCACCACAGCTGGACATCATCTCAATGACGAACGGCTCGAACTTGCGGGTAAGGTGGGAGGCGGATGCGAGCTGCACCTGATGGGTCAGGCCGAACCCGATTTGATGAGCGGTGCCCCAGTGATTCTGCGGTTTGGTGGGCATCGTGATGGTCTTTCGTACGGACTGAGCTGGGATATGCCCTTTGCAATTGTCGAAGTCGCCAGCGACGTGGCTCGGGTTGAGGGGCCGATTGGTTATGCTGCCCGCACGGACCGGCGCTATTTTTTGCGCTTGAGTGTCAATGCTGGACAACCCTGAATTGCGCCGGGCGTGAGCTTCGTCTATACCGAAGCGGTCTGTTCTGTTTTTCTCTGCGCGGACGTGGCGAAATTGGTAGACGCACTGGTCTTAGAAGCCAGCGCCGAGAGGCATGTGAGTTCGAGTCTCACCGTCCGCACCACAACATCTCCATCAGTTGCATTCAAATCCCATCAGGTCGGACTTGCTTTCGCCTGCTGTGAGGTGAGCAGTTGCTTGCGGAGGACGTTGAGCAAACTCGAAAGATAGGGCTGGTGAGCCGAATTGCACGATTGCAGGTAGCCCATCAGCACACACGCCGATTTACGCAGAATGTCCTCGTTGGCCTGTGTATCTTGTCCCGCACGAGATCCGCCCGATTGCGAGTTTTCTGAAGTCACAGCCGTAAACAGCCGACCATTGCGAAACTCTGTTGAGCGGTAAGTTTCTTTTTCACGATAAGTGATCACCGCCTCATCAACTGAATTGGCTTCGTTGCGGTTCTTGTGCATGACGACATCCGTTGGTCCGTCGCCGCGGAAGCAAAGCCAGTCACCGGTGTCGTAGGGTGGTTTGAGAAGATCTTTATCGAGCTGATTGAGATGCTCACCCATGCGCATAAATTCGATGAATCGGCGGAGGAAAATCAAAACACTTGCGGTGTCGTGGCAGAATGCGTAGCCCAACCGCTGGCGTCCTTCAAAAACGCGGATAGCGCGTCCGGTTGTGCCGACGCCCAGAATCACGATGTCCACTTCAGACGTTCTTGGCAAAGTTTCTGTGAGTGATTCGTGCTCCGGTTTGTCGATTGCAACCGAAAATCCGCCGTAGCTGATATCAAGCATCGGAAGCACCAGAGTTTTTTCAAATACGACATGACCGCAATACGCGTTCGGGGTCATCGCATACCGTTGAGATACACGGCGTTCGGACAGCTTTGGAGCAGCCATTTGATCGTCTCCCGCATGGCACGTGAATTGGAGGCGGTATCTGCCCGCCAATTCGACAATGTCATGAGAATAGCACTGCCCCCTGAGAGACCGACAGAGTGAGGTGTCAATATGCCACCCCACCCGCGGTTCGATTTCTTTATCGGGCTGTGGGTTCGTCGCTTTGCTGCTCGATAACTTCGTAGTCAGCGGTTACTAAAGTTTGTCCATTCCAAGCGGCATAACAGCCACCTTCGAGGATTGTTCCAATGAAAGCGCCGTCAGCCTGCTGGATACGGCACAGAGCTGCAAGTTCAGCATCGAGGACGCCTTGTTGCTGGCCAATTGTGGGGTCACCGAGAAGGTCGTGGCTGTGGTATCCAAGATCGAGCGGGTGAACGTGGCCGTCCGACAGGCGACGCCATCTGGGAAAATTATTCCCACCCAAAAGATCAAATCCGATGTTCACCGAGTGAGCGCCACTGCGCGAGGGCGAATAATAAGCACAGAGTCCGTCATGGTAATTTCCATAGAGCCATGATGGACCATCCGAGATGCGACAGATGCTCAGCGGCGAGCGACCCACGTCCACAGACGTCCACCATCCGCCATTCCAGATGTTTCCGATCGGTGAAATGAAAACAGGACCGGGGCCGACGTGCGCCGGAGAATACCTTCTCCAATAAAGAGAATTTGCTTCGGCAGAGGGCGTCAAAGAGAGAGCTGTTCCTGCCAGCGCCAACAAACCGTAGCACCATCGCACAGCTGAATTTCTGATCATAATGGGCCTCCTTGGCTGATAAATTTTTGAATCATTCGGCCGCTCACAACGCGTCGAAAGATGCATCAACCGCGCCGCTGCGACCAGTCGGCTCTCTTTTGATTTCAGCAGTTTGGGAAAATTATGCGGCGCGACTCAGTGAGCGATGTTTTGTGCAGCTGCAAGACATCGGCCAAGTGCGAGTTGGCAGGTCGCCAGATCTTCATCAAGCCGACCGGTGGTGGGGAATTTTTTGAGTGCCTGAAAGCTTTTAACGGTGAGTCCCTGTTGAGTGAAACAACGGGCCAAAAATGCTCGGGCTGTGCGGCGGTTGCCATCCATAAACGGACGGATGGTCATCAGTCTCAACCAGAGTTTTGCACCAGCCTTAATGAGGATCGGTGCGGCCGGGTCTGTATCCAGTACTTTATAAAACTCGCGGAGTGATGTTCTGAGTTCCAACGAAACCCGATCGCCGGCGGGCGTGCGATAACACCAACCTCGACAGTCGGCGAGCGAAACGGCACGCGTGCGCACAGACGGAACTCCCTTGAGTCCGCGGATGCGACCGTTGAGCAGGCGGAGGTCATAAATCCAGGCATCTTCTCTTTCAGTCGATGTGAGTCGGGACACGGACTTCACTCTTCCTCCGGCAACTGTGTGAGGGCGGATGGATGGATCAATTCGCCGCCCCCCGCAAGGTCAAAGTGAACAATCTTAACGCCTGAAAATTTGCCTTAGATCATCAGGTCTTGCGGCGATGTGTTGTGGCGCCGGTTGGGTCGGTGCATCGCTTTGGTAGCCCCAAGCGCACCAAACCGTCTGTGCACCACAAAGTGAGCCCGCACGCGCATCGCCCTGACTGTCGCCGACCATGAAGACCTGATCGCGCGCAATGTCTCCACCTAATTTTTCCAAAGCGAATCGCAAAGGCACCGGACTCGGTTTGGCTTCGTGGCATGTGTCTCCGCCGACGACAAGATCGATGAGCGAAAGCACACCGAGCGATTCCAGCAGGCGAATCGACAAATGCTCAGGCTTGTTGGTGATAACCGCCACGCGGCCAAGGCTGCGCGCGTCTTCGAGGGCAGCGCGTATGCCGGCATAAAGTTTTGTTTCGACTGCGATGAAATCTGCGTAACGCTGTTCATAATGTTTCTGCACCGTGAGAATTTTTTCCTCGCGGGCTTCGGGTGCGCCTGCGCTGTTGATAAAGTCATCAAAGCAATTGAGATAAAGTTCGCGCATGCCTTTATTGACGTGTGGAACCAGTGCCGAAAACTCGCGTGTTGTCAGGCCAAGAGACTGGCGCACGTGCGCAGCTGCGGCAACCATGTCTTTTCTGCTGTCCTCAAGCGTACCGTCGAGGTCAAAAAAGAAGAATTTCATTTTGTGCCTTCTTTCATTTGTTTTTCGCCAGGTCTTCAACGCTGCCGCGTCCGTCGCCATGTTCGGTGACTGATCGCTCACCGGACGTCGAACCTTTGTAGGCGGTGAATGGCTTGTCGTTGTGTGTGCGCACGGCGTGCGGAATTCCGCCAGGGATAATGAGAATGTCGCCCGCTTCGATTGTGACCGGAAAATCGTCGAAATGAAAGGTGGTGACACCCGCGACCGCCGCACGGATTTCATCGTAGTCATGCGCATGGCGTGAGCGTTCAAACCAAGGCGGAATCGTCTGCAGATCGTAGACCTGGTAGCCGTATTTCTGCATCTCGGCAGCGACGTTTTGTTCTGTGGGAGTTTCCTTGTGAGGCCACTTGATCACTTTCACCAAGCTGAAAAGATTTTCCATTTGCTGCTGAATCCCTGTGCTTGTTTTCTCTCTTCAAAACCGATCGCGAAATTGTCTGACATGGGTGAATGTTTCAAGACTGCTGCGGGTGTCAATGGCTTTTTGCAGGCTTGGTTGGTCCCATCTAAGAAAAGGATTTGTCTCGATTTCTTGGGAAAGCATCAGGGGTATGGTCATCCATTCATGCGGCTCGGCGCCAGCCTGTGCAACGGAATGTTCGAGTTTTGCGAGTCGGTCTGCCTGCTCGGGGTTGTCTTCTCCGAGTTGAACAGCCACGCGCAGGTTCTTCAGAGTGTACTCGTGAGCACACCACAGCCGCGTATTGGCAGGCAGCGAGCGGAGCTGGATGAGAGCCTGCAGCATCTGCTCATAGCTGCCCTCAAAAAGGCCGCCGCAGCCAGCACCGAACAGCGAGTCTCCGACAAATGCTTCGCATGGTCCTTCATCGCCAGGTGACGCAGGCAGCACAAAGGCGATGTGATCCAAAGTATGCCCTCTGACGTCGATCGCCCTCAGAGTCTGACCAAACAGCTTGTATCCGACTTCTTCGCCGGTGCTCATGCGGATGATCTGAGCTGATGTCCAGCTATCAGGAATCTTCATCCAAGTGGAGCAAATGATTGTTGCGCTTGGAAATGCAGCCAGCAGCTGTGCGACCCCGCCGGTGTGATCGCGGTGATGGTGGGTCAGCAGAATATGCGAGAGTTGCAGTTGGTTTTGAGCGAGAAAAGCCATGATGACATTGCCATCACCTGGGTCGACCACCGCACATTGAGCAGCAGTCGATCCTTGCAGAGCATATAGGTAGTTGTCGGTGAATGCAGGAATGACGTGCAGCGAAAGCAGTTGACGGAAATGGAAAGTCGTCAGGCCGCGCCGCGACATCAGTGTTGCTGACCAGCGCCGTTGCTCCAGTATTTTCCGAACAGCGGCCACAAGGCGCGCTTGGTTTCGGCTGGAATGAGCTCAGGTGATGTCATCAACGCAAACTGGGCAGCGTTGAAGATCGGATTGTCGGAGGACTCCGGCATTGCTTCCAAAATATTCTTCACAATGCGCTTCGAGGCGTCGACGTTTTTCTTGAGCACAGCCAAGACAGCCTCGACCGAGACAGCTTCTTCGTGCTCCTTCCAGCAGTCGTAATCCGTGACGAAAGCCAACGTGCAGTATGGAATTTCCGCTTCGCGTGCAAGTGATGCCTCTGGCATTGCGGTCATGCCGATGATTCCGCATCCCTCGTTTCTGAACGAGTGGCTTTCAGCCCGCGATGAAAAGCGCGGGCCTTCGACGCAAACGTAAGTCCCCTCTTGAAAAACTGTCACTCCCTCGCGTTTGCACGCAGCGAGCGCGATTTCTTGCAGCTGCGGGCAATAGGGGTCAGCAAGGCTGATGTGCCCGACAACGCCTTTGCCAAAGAAGGTCCGCTCACGCATGTGCGCAGTTTTGTCGAGCAGCTGTTTGGGGATGACAACGCAGCCCGGGGCGTATTTTTCCTGCAGGCTTCCGACTGCACTGACGCTGAGGATGTGCGTGACACCCAGCGATTTGAGCGCATAAATATTGGCCCGGTAGTTCACTTCGGAGGGGGTGAATCTGTGGCCTTTTCCGTGGCGCGGGAGAAAAGCAACCCGCCGGCCGTTGAGTGTGCCAGTGATGATCGCATCACTGGGCATGCCGAACGGAGTTGCGATTGATTTTTCCTGCACATTGGTAATTCCGGGCAGATCATAAAGGCCGGAGCCGCCAATCACACCAAGAAATGTTTGTTGACCCACAACCCTTGTCCTCCGTCTTTGTTAAAGTCGCTTGTTGTTAAACTTGTTGAGCAAGTCTTGCAACGAAGCGGGACCCGACGGCTGCGCGGCAAGTGGGCGTTCTTCGCGCCCGCTCGGACGGCGCGGTCCAGATTGAGAACCCGATGAAGCGGACGGTCTGTTGTTCTGACCACCGTGTGACGGGCGTGGTTGAGACTGTGGCCCGCCTGAGGAAGCACCGGCGCGCTGAGCCGTTGGCCCTCCGCCGAGCGTGCTTGCAACTCCCTCTTCCACAGCTCTGCGGCTCAGGCTGATGCGCTTGCGCTCTTTGTCGACCGCAATGACTTTCACCTTCACCTGTTCACCGACTGCGATCGCCTGCGAAGCGTCCTTCACGAATTGGTTCGAGAGTTCGCTGATGTGAATGAGTCCGTCCTGATGCACGCCGATGTCGACAAACGCACCGAAGTTGGTGACGTTGGTGACTGTGCCGGTGAGGACCATTCCTTCCTGCAGAGCGTTGAGGTCGCGGACGTCGCGGTTGTAGGTGTGCTTCACGCCGTCTTCACGCGGGTCGCGGCCAGGTTTTTGCAGCTCTTTTACGATGTCTTGCAGTGTCGGAACACCAATTTCATCGGTGACGTAGCGCTTGAGGTCGAGAGTGTTGAGAACCTCGCGTTGGCCAATCAAATCGGACAGCGATTTGTTGAGGTCTGCGGCGATGCGTTCGACAACCTTGTAGGCCTCCGGATGAACGGCTGTGTTGTCGAGAGGGTTGCTGGCTTCAGGTATGCGAAGGAAGCCTGCTGCCTGCTCGAAGGCCTTCGGACCAAAACCCATCACTTCAAAGAGTGCTGTGCGGTCTTTGAAAATTCCCTTTTGCTCGCGGTGCCGGACAATGTTCTTCGCCAGAGTCGGGCCGATACCGGCAACATATGAAAGAAGGCTCGGGCTTGCCGTGTTGAGGTTGACACCAACATAGTTCACACAGCTTTCCACAACTTCATCGAGTTGTTTTTTCAGCCGGCTTTGATTGACGTCGTGCTGGTATTGTCCGACGCCAATGCTCTTGGGCTCAATTTTGACCAACTCGGCCAACGGGTCTTGCAGCCTGCGGGCAATGCTGACCGCCCCGCGGTAAGTCAAATCGAGGTCGGGGAATTCATCGCGCGCAACATCGCTGGCGGAGTAAACACTCGCGCCGGCCTCGTTGACCACCAGCACCTTGATTTTAAGATCTTTGTTGCGCTCGGCGATTTGGTGGAAAAAATCGTCCATTTCCCGACCGGCGGTTCCGTTGCCGATGCTGACGTACTCAACAGCATAGCGCTTGATGAAATCGAGTGATTTTTCGACCGAGTTTTTGTTCTTCGGTGCGTCTGCCGGCTGTTCGACATCTGGAAAGATAGTCGTGTGGTCGAGCAGTTTGCCGGTTCCGTCGACGACAACCAGTTTGCTGCCCGTGCGGATACCGGGGTCCACGCCCAGAACAATTTTCTTGGGAATCGGCGGCAAAAGAAGAAGCGAGCGAAGATTTTTTGCGAAGACGTGAATCGCTTCCTCTTCGGCGCGGTTCTTTGTTTCAAGCCGCAATTCTGTCTCGATGCTTGGTGCGAGCAGTCGCGAGAATGCGTCTTTAACGCACTCTGCAAGAAGTGTTTTCACCGGCACCGTTGCTTTTGACTCAAGCACACGATCAGAGATCAGTGCCATCGATGTGTCAGCCTCGTAATCGAGAGTGACCTTGAGAATTTCCTCTTTTTCACCGCGGCGGAGCGCCATCAGCCGGTGTGCGGCAATGGATTTCACTGGTTCGCGGAAGTCGTAGTAGTTATTGTATTTAGTTTTCTTTTCTTTGTGCTCGTCGCGCACGAGCGAAACAAAAGTTGCGTTGTCGAAAATCCATTGCCGCAGTTCGCCGCGCACATCGGCGCGTTCGGAGATCTGCTCGGCGATATAGTCTTTTGCTCCCTGGATTGCGATTTCAAGGGTTGTGACTTCCGCATGATGTCCGACATACGAAACGCACAGGGCTGCGAGATCTTCGAGCGCCGGATCCTGACGGAGAATTTCCAGCGCCAGTGGCTCGAGTCCGCGCTCCTTGGCGATTTGACCACGGGTGCGTTTCTTGGGTTTGAAGGGCAGGTAGAGGTCTTCGAGTTCGGCCTTGACCTTGCACGTTTTGATTTTTGCTTCCAGGACGGGCGTCAGTTTGCCCTGCTCCTGAATGGATTTGAGAATGCTTTCTTTGCGTTCATTGAGCGCGAGCAGGTATTCGAATCTGTCGCGAATGTCGCGGATTTGAACTTCGTCCAGACCACCGGTGGCTTCTTTGCGATAACGCGCAATAAAGGGGACGGTGCAGTCATCAAGAATGAGCTTGAGGGTATTTTCGACCGGAGTCTTGGCAATGCTCAGTTCGCCTGCCACGTCATTCACGATTTCTGGAGTCAGAAGAATGTCCTTATTAGCCATTGCCGTCTCTCTTCCAAAGTTTTCAAAAAAAAAGAAGGAGTCTTACTCAGACCCCTCCTCATCACCCGGCTGCGGAAGGTGCCGCAGCATAGGAGTGTACGTTAGCGGGCGCGATTGACAAGCTCTGTGCCGGCAAAGAAGAAGGCCAATTCAATGGCTGCGTTCTCGTTGGAGTCCGAGCCGTGCACTGTGTTTTCGCCGATGCTTTCGGAAAACTCAGCGCGGATCGTGCCTTTGGCTGCCTTCTTGGGATCTGTTGCGCCCATCAGGTCGCGGTATTTGACAACTGCGTTTGGAGCTTCAAGGGCGGACACAACAACAGGTCCGGAGCACATGAAGTCGCACAGTTCGCCAAAGAAGGGGCGCTCTTTGTGTACTGCGTAGAACTGTTCAGCTTCGCGGCGGGACATGTGGATCATTTTCGTTGCGACGATGCGCAAGCCGGCAGTTTCCATCATGTTGAAGATTTTTCCAACGAGATTGCGACGCACGCCATCCGGTTTGATGATCGAGAAGGTCAATTCCATGTTGCATTCCTTTCATAAAAAGCCGATCCAAGCGCGAATACCTGGCCGCCAAGTGTGCCGCAGTATTGTCAAAGCACCTATCCGTGTCAAATATTGAGCCGTCACAATATCGCTGCAGCGCTTGCACAGGCCGAATTTTATGAGAAGTCTGAGTCCGTTCCGTAGGGCGTCTCGAAGGCGGGTGACGAGCCCGAGCGGGCGGGCGAATTGAAGAAGGCCTCAAAATTCGGCCGCAACTGACGTCCGTCCACAAGGTCCAGCAAAATGCGGAGCCCGGTTTTGTATCGCGGGTTCTGTTGCTGCAGGTCACGCAGGGTTTCTTTCAGAATTCTCATCAAAAAACAAAAGTCGTAGAGGTTTTCCAAATCAGACCTCTTGTCTGGCAATAGTTCCAAACTCGCCGGATCCTCGGCAATGGTCTGCAGGTAGGAGCGGGTCAGAGTGTTTTCGAGTTCTTGCAGAGTCGGCTGATAGCGCTGTGGGATCGCAAAGTTCTCGAGGTTCTTAAAGACGTGCCGTCCGTAGTCGCTGTCGGGTGCGAGTATCTCACTGAAGACCGGCATATCCTGACTGCGTTCGGTGGTGAACCAGGCAAATTGGAGACTGACGATCATCGAGGCCAAATCTTTCAGACAGCTTTGTTTTTGCAAGCGGTAATCTTCGTCATCAAGAACGTCGGTTTCGTAGTTGACCAGAAACAACCCCTCGTCTCCGAGGAGGACCTGTCCGAGGTGCGCGTGTCCGTGAATGCGGATGAGCAGCCCCAGGTGTTCGCTCTGTTTGACACGTTCGAACAGTGTCTGCGCGAATCCCGTCAACTTTGCGCTGTCCTGAGGTGAAATGCTGTGCGCAGGAATATGGTTGCGGACAAAATAAATCCGCTCGTGAAGTTTGTGCAGCAGGCACTCCAGCCATTTTTCCTTGGCCTCGCCCTGATTCGTCACCGGATTGAGTAATTTGTTTTTGCGGCTGTTGGTCATTGCGATGTGAAACTCGCCGAGGAGCCGGCCGAGTTTCCCGACGATTTCAACGATGGAGTACCACGATGCGCGGGATGAGCGCTCTCGCATTGGTTCGGGATAGCGCGAGTGTTGAATCCTGACCGTGAGTTCCTGCCACAGCTTCGCATTGCTCTGGATGTATCGTGTGACGATGGCAACCGGCAGACCGGGACCGTCAGAATTGGCTGGGTGGAGGTCGTAGCGGGTGGTCAGTTCCGGATGTTGCAGGAAATGGTTCTGCGCGTTGAGGTACTCAAGAATCTCTGCTTCCACGGAGAAAGGCTGTCCGGGCGAAACGACGCGAAAAATTTTGCACAGGTGCTGTGTTTCGACACGCGTGCATGCGTTTTTGTTGTCGGTCCACAGATTGATAATGTTGAAACTCGATTTGGCGCCGAACTGGGTGCACTGCAGCGCTCCTCCACGAACGGTCGGCAGTCTGACGGCGGTCTGCGCTGCGTGTTTCCAGTTCGAGTAGAAGAGTGCATCTGAGGTCGCCTCGCGCAGGCTCCACGGTGGTAGCGATATGAGGTCTCCGTCCTGACTGTATCGGGCGATGCGGAATGGAAAAGTCAGCAGGGCCTCGAAGCCTGGGCACCTCAGCCACCCCATGCCGAGGGCTCCATTGGCATCCTGTTGAAAAACACAGGCATCAAAGAGTTCGACGGGTGCGGTGGGGGGCTGGGCAAAAGGGTAAAAGCGTTGGGAGGCCCAGTTGTTCACTGGAACGGCGGCCAGCAATTGTTCAAGGATTTGGATGAAAGCGTTCACTTGCCGGCCTCGCCCGTGTTGCGCATCCTGCAGCGTGCAGGGCGCCCCTTATGTTGGGTCACGGACAATCACGTCGTCAAGGTCAGGAAATTCTTCGAGGATGTAGTTGGCTATCGATTCGGATGTGTACGCCTGAACACTGCAGCTGCCGCATGCTCCGGAAAGGCTGATGGTCAAAATGCCGCTCTCTAACCCTTCGATCAGAACGTCGCCACCGTGTGACTGCACTCCAGGGGCAATTTTTTCATCAATAAATCGTTGAATCGCTTGGCGCTGTGAACCATTGCTGAGACTGGTCATTCATCCCCCTTCGTCTGCGGCAGAATTTTCCCCTGCAGAAAAGCTTTAAAAATCCGACAAATCAAGTGGTCGTTGGTGCTGTGCTCTGCCTTGACGCCACATGCTTGAATCTCCCACGGGTGCATGATGGAATCGAGACACCCGTTCGAAGCTCAGGGAGTCGTGTTTGGTGTCGGCAGTCCGACCTATCGCAGCGCGAGCCTACTGGTCCTTTGGACGAGTGAAAAGGAGAATTTCATGCAAATTGAGGTCTGTCGCCGAACAGGGTTACAATCCCAGCGTTCGATGGAAGGAGCCCTTCTGCAATAAAACAAACCAACCGAACGGGGTCGCTGCTTGAAAAGAGCAGAATTGGTTAACAATTCAAAAAGACTATTTTTGTCGATAGTGGCCGTTGCAGCTGCGTTTTGCGGCACCGGTTCCGCGCTTGCGAATTCGGATGAATTTCTGTCGGGTTCAAGCCATTCTGCTCCGCTGTCGGTCATCGGTAAATCAACCGAACGTTCGGTTGCCAGCGAATTTCACTATCTCAGCCGGCGCTTGTTCGGGCTGGACAACATTGCCGGTATGTCGGTCTTTGATGCGATTGGCTCTGCAGATGCGGTGCGGAAAACCCAAAGAATTGCTGAACTTTGCGACAAGGTTGATGCGCGATACCGTACGTTGGGCTGGGGAAGAAGCCCCTGCTCCACCCTCCCGTGGACGTACGATCGGGTTTCTGAGCAGGGATATCCTCTGATTTATTGGGACTACTCGGGTCTGACTTGGGGGAACGGGGAATTACCGCCCGATGAAAGTACCCTGGTTTTGGGTGGTGTTCATCCGGATGAACTGACTCCCATCAACCTTGCATTCCGATTCGCAGGTGCACTGCGCCACGACACAGCCCTCTTTGCGCAACACCGCGTTGTCGTCGCGCCATTGGTGAATCCAGACGGGTTTTTCATGTTTCCCGCGCGCAGAACGAATGCCAATGGTGTCGACTTGAATCGAAACTTTGCGACGCGTGATTGGTGGACATCTGCCGTTGGTTGGTGGAAGCAGCGCAGAAAATCCGACCCAAGACACTTTCCGGGCGCAGCCCCCGACACGGAGCAGGGAACCAAATTTCAGGTCGACCTGATGAGCCGCTTTAGGCCCGACAAAGTGGTCTCGATTCATGCTCCGCTGGGGTTTCTTGATTACGACGGTCCAGGCGACAACAAGCGTCAGAATCTATCGACTTTTGAAAAGAAGGCGCGCGATCTGGCCTATGTTGTCTCGAGAAATTCAAACAACTATCGTGTACTCGATTTCTCGTTCTACCCGGGTTCATTGGGTAATTTTGCCGGCAACGAGCGGCAGGTTCCGACGGTCACCCTGGAGCTTTCGAGCACCAACCCGCGCTTTGCCGACAAATACTGGCGTGAGTTTTTTCCGGGGCTGAAGGCTGCCGTGAAATATGAATTCCGTCGCAGCGTGCTTGCACGGATGGAGTCGTTGTCGCTACAAGCCTCGGGTCAGACCAGCTGTTGTCAGGACTGACAACGGGTCTTGTTTTCGTGCCGTCAACAGATCCCGCCGACATCTCGTCATGACTTTTAACTCAGGGAGCCGCTCCTGTGGCTTTTTCATTTCAACTTTTGGCAGTCGATGCGCACACGGCGGCTCGCCGCGGTGTTGTGACGACAAAGCATGGTTCAATTCAAACACCGGTCTTTATGTCGGTGGGAACCTTTGGTGCGGTGCGCGCACTCGACCACGCCGACCTTGAATCGGCTGGCGTGCAAATCATTTTGGGCAACACTTATCATTTGTATTTGCGACCAGGCGCGGAAATTCTCAAACAGCGCGGGGGTTATCATCGGCTCATTCACTGGGACAAACCCATTCTGACAGACAGCGGCGGCTTTCAAATTTTTTCTCTTCCTCATCAGCGTGTGATTTCCGAGGAGGGCGTTGAGTTTCGCAGTTATCTCGATCAGGCGGCGCGTTTTTTCAGTCCTGAAAGCAATATTGCATTTCAGGAAACCATCGGCTCAGACATCATGATGGTGTTGGATGTTTGCGTTCCATCGACAAGTCCACGCGATATTGCCGCTCGCGCAATGGAGCGGACACATCGCTGGGCGCGCAGATGCAAGAGTGCTCAGCGCAATCATGAGAATGCTCTTTTCGGGATTGTGCAGGGCGCGATATTTGAAGATCTGCGCAGTGAGAGTGCCGCGGCACTCAGCGAGCTGGATTTTCCGGGATACGCCATCGGCGGGCTGGCTGTCGGTGAAACGGACGAGGAGCGCGAACATTTTACGGCCTTCACCGCACGGCAATTGCCTTCGACAAAGCCGCGATATTTGATGGGTGTTGGAACGCCGCATGACTTGGTCAGAAGTATCAGAGCCGGTATAGATATGTTTGATTGTATCATTCCGACCAATCATGCACGTCAGGGAGTCGCCTACACTTTCTCTGGAAAAGTTAAGCTGAGGCGCGCTGCGCTCGCCACCTCGTCCGAGCCGATTGACCCGCAATGTGAATGTTTTGTCTGCCGACGTTATTCGCGGGCCTACCTGCATCAGCTCATCAAGTGCGATGAGCCTACCGGCTGGCGGCTCGTCAGCTATCACAACACTTGGTTCTATGAACGGCTCATGGAGCGATGCCGTTCTGAAATCAGCGCCGGCACATTCGATCAATTCAGTCGCCGGTTTTTGGCCGAAGTGGATGACTGACTGGATTTCCGCGGGAGTAAAGCCTGCCTGACGTCAGCAAGAGAGCTTTTGCCGCGGTCCAGCCCGATCTGTCAACCTGTGACTCCAGAAAACGAAGGGTATGTTTTTCAGGATAGCCAGTACGCAGACATAAAAAAAACCACCACGCTCAGCGTGGTGGTTTTTTGACTGGTCGCGAATTTATTCAGACGGGAAGAAGAATGTGATTCAACTCTGTCTCAACCGAGCAGCGATCTAGATTCTTGGCAGCCGAAATTTCCGAAACAATCATCGCCCTTGCGCGCTCGAGCATTTTCTTTTCACCGAACGAGAGGTCTTTGTCGTTGCGCAGGCTGGAGAGGTCACGCAGCACTTCGGCGATTTCGACGAGATTCCCTGTATTGAGCTTTTCATTGAGTGCGCGGAAGCGGCGGTTCCAAGTCGCTGTCGACTTTTTCGACGGTGACTTGAGAATGTCATAAATTTTTTCGACTTCACGGGGCGAGATCACAGCTCGCAGACCGACCGTTTGAGCTGCTCTTGTCGGAACCATGACCTTGGCGCCGGTGGCATGAATCTTCAGAACATAAAAGTCCTGCTTCGTGCCTGCAATCTCACAACTCTCGATATTTTCGATGGTTCCGACTCCATGGCAGGGGTACACTGCCTTTTCGCCGACTCCAAACATCACGCGTTCTGAACTCATTTCTCTAGCCCTCCGGGAGAAGTGGTTCACGGTACATTGGTTGGACACCTGCCCTCCCGAGTTCCGTTCAGCAAAACCTCTGCCATCGGGTTCCTGAGTTCTGGTGTTCTTCACAATCGACCGAGGGCTGTCCAACCTGCACTGCAAAGAGCAGGAAAAATTCATTCAACCGTCTGATATTACTGTAAAGATATACCGAAAGTAAGGAGACCCCTTTCGCAAAGGTAAAGGGTTGGGTAACACGTTTCGAAAGTCTCTGTCAATCAAATTTGCTGATCCGTGAGGCACGCGCGGAAAAGCCCTTGCCCGTCAGCCTGCTTTGGAACATCCAACCTTTCGCAATTTGTCTGAATTGGCTTTTTATTGCTGCTGAAAAAGACAAATGCGCGGGGGGCCAGTCTCATGATTGCAATGACCACAACCTTCAATCCGCTGACGTTCATCGGGAAAGTTCGCGACCCGTTGCACGACACAATTTCGTTCACAGCAATCGAAAAACAAGTCATCGACACGCGCGAATTTCAGCGGATGCGCCGGATACAGCAAACGGCGTTCATCAAATATGTCTTTCCAGGTGCGACACACACACGCTTTGTTCATGCACTTGGAGTTATGCATATGGCCGGCGTGTTGCTGAATTCGCTGATAGCGAACCAGCAGCGGATACTAGATGCACTTACACACTCACTAAACCAGCTGCCGCTCACAGTGCAGAAGTCTCATGCCATGACCGAGCTTCATCACGGCAGCCTGTCGGCGACTCAGGAAGCCTTGGATTGGTTGAAGAGATCTGAGGTCGCGCAGGTTTTGCGACTTGCTGCGTTGTTGCATGACGTTGGTCACGCTCCTTTCAGTCACAGCCTTGAGCGATTCATGCCAACGTGGCGTGAGCTTGAACAGAGCCTTGGAACACTGTCGCTTCCTGACTATTTGTTTCAGGCACTGAGTGCCAAGATTGAACGGCAAAAATCCAAGAGTCTGCACGCGATGGACGTTCGCGTCAGGCACGAGATCTACACTCTTATGATTGTCGCGCGGATATTTTCCGGACAGGATGAGCTCTTGCCTGCCTCCTTGGGTCAGGACGTCTGTGCGGTTTTAGACCTCGATGTGAGCGCTTGTTCTGGTGGAGTTCTTGTTCAAAGCGGTCTGCAAACTTTGCTGCACGAAGTCGTCAGCGGCGAGATCGACGTCGACCGGATGGATTATCTGCTGCGCGACTCGCGTGAGTGCGGAGTTGTGTATGGGCTTTTTGATGCCGGCCGGATTCTTGATTCCGCATGCTTTTACAAAGACCCTGCAACGTCACATTTTCATCTTGCAATCAGACGCAGCGGCGTGGCTGCATTTGAGGATTACCTGCGTGCACGCTGGAGTATGTATCAGCAGGTTTATTTTCATAAGACCGCGACCGCTTGCGAGGCGATGCTTGAGGCTGCCCACAAGCATCTCAACCGATTCTCGCTTCCTTTGCAGCTCGAAGATTTTCTGCGCCTCGATGACGCCTCCTTTTTTGCGTTTGCTCATTCACAGTGTCAGACAGCCAGCAACCGCGGACTCGTCTTGCTTGATGATCTGCTCTACGGGCGGAAGTTATGGAAACGTGTTTATGAGGAGAGCATACCGTCCGATCAATTGAAGTCTGCGCCATCGCTGTGTCCAGCGACCATCAGCTTTTTGCGCGCGCAGGGATTTTCAAGTGAGATGATCGAGAGCAGCACGAGCCTGACGCGTTTCTCGCCGAAGGGACGTGAAAAAAAATCACGCAACACGCTCAAAGTTGTCGTCAAGGATGTTCATGGCTTGCGCTATCTTGAGCCAATCGAGTCGCATTCCAAGTTGGTGAACCGCCTGGATGAAGAGATTGTCATCCGCAGGATTTTTGTCGGTCGCGAAGACGAAGCGGGACATCCCGTGGATCCAAAACTCGTACAGCAGCGAGTTTCGGCGGAAGTCGTCAGTCCTCGTTTTGAGAGCGAAAATTGAAAGTCACGTCTGTATGATTGATTATTTTCTTTCCGGATGGAGTTTCTTTTTTCGCTGGCCAGTGGCGAACGCCCAAGCCTACAGGCCTTTGGGAGTTTTCATCGGTCCCCTTCTTCAGGCCTTTGTTTTTTTGGTTTTTGCTTTCTTGGGCGTTGCGGCTCTTGGAAGTGAAATGCAGCATTGGTCGCCACTGGCGGGATTCGTCGGCCTCTCGATGCTCACGGGTTTTTTTCATGAAGACGGACTGGCAGACACAGCCGACTCCTTGGGTGTTTCGAAATTCAATTCGCAGGAGTCGTTGGAAAAGATTCATTCCACATTCAAGGATCCGCGGTTGGGCACGTTTGGGGTGAGCGCTCTTGTGTTGTTGTGGGCCTTCAGGATCCTCATTGTTTCTCACGCGCAGATTTCGCTTGCGCTCTTTGCGCTGGTCTGTTTGCTGTCGCGCGCAACGTCACTTGGGCTCGGCTTGTTTTATTCCTCTTGGTTAAAAACCTCGCATTCGGCACGTTCGTCGCACGTTATGCAGTCAGTTTCTGCCGGTCGTGCTGCGTTGGTTTTGGCTACCGTCGTATCGGCGGGTGTGGTTGGATGTTTCCTCGTGGAAACATTTTTTCCAACCGTGATGACCTTTCCACTGCGCCTGACGGCGGATGATTTCGGTCGCTTGTTATTCAGCATTGCTGTGATGTTGGTGTCGTCCAGTCTGCTTTTTTGGGGATTGGTGAAACGCACCGAGGCGCTTAACGGCGACCTGCTTGGCGCCCTCGTGTGCATTTCTGAGGTTTTTTTAACAATCTATATTCTCAAGGTTTTTTAAAGATTCGTTTAAGTTTCCCCTAACTGCGGCCGACAGACGGTTTAATTTCGGAGGAGACTGTCCATGGCAGTGCGATTGACTCAACAGAATGACCGCAATCAGCCAAGTCGGGGCGTCGACAGGCAGAACATCTTAATGGGTCGCAGGGTGATTGTCGTCGACGACAGTCCCTCACAGCGCAGACGTTTAAGCGAGATGTTTGAAAGTATTGGAATGCAGGTTGTGGGTGAGGCGGGGAATGGTCTCGAGTGTCTGGCGCTGGCCGACAAGACCCGCCCGGACGTGATATCCCTCGACGTCATCATGCCCGTCATGCATGGTGTCGAAACGCTCGGCTATCTGCGTGAGCTGAAAACCACAGCGGTGGTGATGTTTGTGAGCGCAATAGGCAACCTCGAGGTGATGGCGGAGATTCGTTCTCCCGGCGGGCACATGCCTGATGCGATTTTTTCCAAAAAAGACAGCGCTGAGACGTTTAAAGAGGTGTTGACCGCAGTTTACGCCGGCGATGAAGACTCCGCGCGTCCGCCGCAGAACAAGGCTGGCGGAGATATTCAACAAGCACAAACTCGTGTTCCGGGTGACGCGCCTGCTCAGAGCAGAGTGGCTGCGGATGAGGTGCCAACTGCGCCGCCGCCTCCACGTGCCGTGTCATAAACTGATTTTGTGTGATAGGTGCCCCTGTCCGAACAGGTTCGGGTGGGGGTTTTTTTTATGTCCGCGGGCGCGCAAGAAGCGAATTTATTGCAAGCAACCCAGAGTTTTTATCTGCGTCACTTTGCTGCACAGGCAGTGCGTTGGTTTCCTTGGTGTGATGCCGCCTTGGCGGCGGCACAAGCGGAAAAGAAGCCAATATTCCTCAGCATAGGACATTCACATTCGCAGCTTTGCAGAGAGATGGCCAGCGACGTTTTTGAAGACGACGAAACGGCCGAGTTCCTCAACCGGCACTTTATTTGCATCAACGTTGACTCTGCCGAGAGGCCTGATCTCGCGGATGTCTGCCGCGAGATTGTCGAGGTCATGAACGATGCAACCGCCGCTTTTCCATTGTCGTTGTTTCTGACTGATGATCTGTTACCGATTTTTTCGGGCGGATATTTTCCATTGGATTCGACTCCGGCCAGGCCTTCTTTTTTGCATGTCTGCCGATCGGTGTTGGATGTAATTGAGCGTGACCTGCCTTCGGTGACGCGCCGCGCAGAAGCTTTGATGAGAACTCTGCGCGCGGCAGCCGAGCAAAATGGCGTGCGTTCTGCCGAGCAATTGTTGGGCGACACCTCTTTGACCAGCGACTCTGTCTGTCGTTTTCTGACTCAAAGCATCAAGAGAATGGATGTTGATCTTGGAGCGTGGTTCGAACTTGAGAGTCAATCCGGCTCTGGACCTTTCAATTTAATTGAGCCCAGCTCGATCAGTGCGATGTTGTTTGCAGGTGATCGCAGGAACTCCGCACTCGCGCTCAAGGCGCTCGATAAAATCCGTTGTGCTGGCATCGTCGATCCGGTTGAAGGCGGAGTGGTCTTGTTGACTGCGGACGGGCCGGCGGAATTTCGTTTTCTGAGCAAGCCACTCGAAATGAATGCGCATTTTCTCGCACTTTATGCACAGGCATCCGCCTTTTTATACTTGTCTAATCCGGAGAAGTCGGCCGATTTTTTGCAGTCCTGCTCGTCAATTTTCAATTACATTGAAAACAATCTGCGCTGCCCGAAAAGTGGACTTTACTTCACCTCCCAAACGTCTGACTTCGACGGACTGAGTCAATCGATCACAGCTCCCCGATATGAAGTTTTGGTTCGATTGTTCGATTCCCGCCCGGATCTTTTGGATTTTGCCTCGGCCTACTTCGGTATCACCCGAAAGGGCCAAATGAAGGTTGCGAATCTGCTGGTGCAGCCCGAATCGATGAACGCTTTTTGCAGCGTCCGAGGAATTTCTCCCGAGGGTGGCAGGCAAATGCTATCGGAATGCCTTGGTCGTTTGCTTGAAGATCGTTCGGCGCGTGCTGGGCTCCTGACTGATCGCAAACAACTGCTTGGAGAAAATGCTTTGCTTGTGTCTGCGTTTTTACGCGCTGGGCAGGCGGTTGGTGAGCAGCGGTTTGTCGTTCGCGCCTTTGCTCTTCTTGATGAACTATGGAAAGTCTTTGCCAGTGACGGCAGTTTCCCCGCGCGTGTCGCGTATGATCAAAAAGCCGAGGGGCGGGCGCATGCCTCCGACCTTGCCTATTGGCTGCAGGCACACGTGGATGCTTATACTGCAAGTGGACTGCATATTTACGCGCTGCGTGCGCGTCAGATTGTTAGATGGTTGCACGCGGGCTGCGTGGATCCGCAAAGCGGACTGCTCTTTTCATCTGCTGAGATCGATGGTCTGCCGACGCGTCCGTTGCAATGTGAAGATGCCCGATCCGTTGCGCCGGCGAGCATTGTGTTTTCAGCATGTCGCACGTTTCTTGCGGCTTGCGCCGCCAATGGCGCGCTTGAGCAGATGGACCCGGCGGACGCGAGAATGTTTGAGGCACTTGAATTGGTCGCGCTTTGTTCGATGGCCTGCAGAGCCCATGTTTCACCTGTTTCTTGTTCCGCTTTGTTGACTGCGGTGCGTTGGTCCCTGGATCAGAACGTTTGTACGTTTGAACGGTCTGAACCGGCCAGTTTGGCCGAGTGGTGCGTGGCCGGCCGCCAGTTTTGGCGGGAGTGCATCGCCAAGGCGGGGGTTTGGTGCCTGCTCAGCAACCGTCCGGCCCCCAGAGATGCAGTTGAGGGCGTTTTTGTTGCGGGCGGCGAGAAGGCGGTAGACACTCCTCATGAGTCCCTTGCGCTTGCGCTTTGCAACGTGCGGGATTGTTATCCAGCTACGGTTAAATATGATGAAATAATTGAGCTAATCAGGGTTCACCCAAGCAACGGGGGGTGAGCTTCTTCGGGAGGTGAGCGCGATGAATGGTTTAGATTGTGTGTCCCTCCCACATCTGACGAGGTCGTTTGTGGAAATGAGTGCCAATGAAGCTGAGAAAGTGACCCCGACCGTTTTCACCGTCTCCGATGGAACCGGTGAGACGGCCATGAGCATTGTGCGGGCCGTGAAGGTGCAGTTCGAGAATGCCGAAATTCAAATCGAGCGTTTCAACAAAGTGCGCACCCGCGAGGTTTTGGAGCATCTTTTGCAAAGAGCGTTGCGCGAAAATGCAACCATCGTTGCGACCATCGTTGATCCCGAATTGCGCGTGTATCTCATTTCTCGCGGTATGCAGCTGGGCGTGCATATTGTTGATGTGTTGTTTCCCCTGCTCGAGACTCTCTCAACGCAGCTCGGTCGTCGTCCGAGTGCGATTCCCGGATTGTTGCGCCAGCTTGACCAAGATTACTTCAAGCGCGTCTGGGCGATTGAATACACGGTACGCCATGACGACGGTGTAGCGCTTCACGATCTCAACGACGCGGATATCTTGCTCGTTGGTATTTCGCGAACCTCCAAAACACCTTTGAGTATGTACCTTGGCCACAAGGGCTATAAAGTGGCCAACGTGCCGCTTGTTCCCGGCACAGAATTACCAGCCGAGATCTTTGGTGTAGACCAGAATAAGGTCATCGGACTTGTGATCGATCCGGCTCGCTTGACCGAAATCCGCACGGCACGTGTCGAGGCACTCGGCAGTTCTGGAACCGGCGACTATGCAAATGTTGCCAAGGTTTTTGAGGAGCTTGAGTGGTCGCGCGAGATCTTCAAGCGCAACAAGCGTTGGCCGGTTTTGGATGTGACTGGCAAAGCTCTGGAAGAAACTGCAGTTGAGATTGAACGGATTATTCTGTCTCGCTTTCCGCACCTGCAGGAATCAGGATTCTGAATTTTTCGGTGTGAGGAAATGGCGGGCCGTAAGGGATTCGAACCCCTGACCAACGGTTTCGAAGACCGTTGCTCTATCCAGCTGAGCTAACGACCCGCTTCAGTTCGAGAGTCTGCCTTTTTATCCGATGAACTTCAAGACGCCCCGCTTGGGCCTGCTCAAATCTGGAGAGTCCAGCGTGTTCCGCGCGGCGTGTCCTGAATCACAACTCCCTGTGCAAGCAATTC
>JBEDKY010000391.1:0-4579 GCA_041171905.1 Pseudomonadota bacterium | reverse complement strand
ATTACTCACCCGTGCGCCACTGGTGTTACCACCCGTTTGACTTGCATGTGTTAGGCACGCCGCCAGCGTTCGTTCTGAGCCAGGATCAAACTCTTAAGTTTAATTTGGCTACATGATTATTATAAAACGTTCATTGACGTTATTTGGTAAAACCTCACGCCGGTTGCGAACTTCTCTCGGTGTTGCCACCAAAATCCACTCACCCTTGCATGCGGCTCTTCCCGCACTCTGTGACTTCTTTCTTCTCTTTTCAAAGAACAATGCTCACCTTGGATTTGGTGGCGGGGGCAGGACTTGAACCTGCGGCCTTCGGGTTATGAGCCCGACGAGATACCAACTTCTCCACCCCGCGTCCTCGAGAGCGAAGCGGTGTTTACCCACCACGGAGGGGGCTGTCAACACCGAATCAAAAAAAATTTACGCGTTGACCACGACGCCCTTCAGGCGATGCTTCAAAAAGTTCGGAAGTGCGAAGGATCCCTTGTGAATATCGGTGTTGTAATAGCGCGTGGACTTTTCGATGGCGTGTGCACGCTCGAGGTCAATTGCTTCATATGGGTGCACTGACGAACTAGCGAACGCCCAAGACCAAAAACCGAACGGATAGGTTGGAATGCTCCCCGAGAACGCCCAGACCTGACCGATTTCACGTAAATTTCCGTATACTTTCGCGAGGTCAATTCCATTTTCCCAAGGAGACTCGCACTGCGCCATGACGATGCCGTCGGGCTTCAAAATACGTCTAACTTCCTTGTAAAACGCGCCAGAAAAGAGCCCGACGCCAGGTCCAATTGGATCGGTGGAGTCAACAATGACAACATCGAAACTGTTGTCAGCCGAGTTTTTTACGAACTCAACTCCATCCGCAATGTTCACTTTGGCGCGCGGATGATTCAGTCCGACCGCAGTGAAGGGCAAATACTGGCGGGAAAGGGAAACAACATCGGGGTCGATTTCACAAAGGACTGCCTCTTTCACGGAATCATGCCTGAGCACTTCACGCAGTGTACCGCCGTCGCCGCCGCCGATGACCAACACCCGTTCGGGCTTTTTGTGAACAAGGCAGGGCACATGGGCGATCATTTCATGATAAACAAACTCGTCTCGTTCGGTGACCATCATGAGACCATCCAGCGTCAAGATGCGACCAAACCCAGAGGTTTCAAGAACGTCAACTCGCTGAAATGGCGACTGCTTTGACGCCAACACCTTTTTCACATGTAGACCCAACGAAATCTCGTCGTTGTGCCGCTCTTGATACCATAGGTCGAGAACGATCCCCTCACCGCCTTCTGACTCGGGGCTTGAGCTGTTTTGAATTCTCTGTGAAAAATACATAGTTGTGCCTCGCTGGGATGGGAGCTTCAATAAATCGGGCGGCTTCTAGCATTCAGCGGCGGGTCCTACAACCGCAATTCAAAAAATCGGAGAAATGACGTGGAAAACCCTTCAGACCACGAGACAGCCAATGACCTTTCCGTCGCATCAAAATCTGACGCGCTTTCCAAAGTGCGCATCGCGGTTTGCATGGGTGGTGGCATTGCAGCAATCGAGGTCCCAAAGGTTGTCCGCGAGCTTCGCCGTCTTGGCGCCGACGTGAGAATTTTCGCAACAGAGTCCGCTCTTAAATTTGTCGGCAAGGATGCGCTCGAATGGGCGTCGACGAAACCGGTTGTTGTGCAGTCCGGAGGACTCGCAGAACACGTCGCTCAGGAAGACACGCTGCTTGTGTTTCCTGCAACGACGGACCTTATCGGAAAGGCCGCCAATGGAATTTGTCCGGATGCATGCTCAACCTATATTCAGAGCGCGCTCGGCCACGAAATGACCACTCTTTTTCTTCCGACCATGCATGATTCTTTAAGAAATTCGCCAGCCTTCAAGGACAACATGCGGCGCCTCTCTCAGTTCAAGGGAGTCACATTTATTGAACCGAGAATTGAAGAAGGAAAATGGAAATCACCATCACCCGAGACAATCGCACTCGAGGTTGCGTTCCGACACAACCAAGTGCGGTGGATGCAGTCCAGTGGTTGCAAACCGAAAGCTCTCGTTACTCTCGGCGGAACGGCCACTAAAATCGACTTGGCAAGAACCATCACCAATCTGTCCACTGGAACACTGGGGTCAATCCTAGTCAGGAAACTTTTGGAACAGGGTATCCATGTGACGGCACTGTGCGGACATCACACCGCAACGCTGAGCTCCTGCTCAGAATTGAGAACCATTGACTGCGCAGAATTCTCTTTGATGGAGAGGCACATCAATGAACTCGGACAGTCGGAGTCTTTTTCAGCTTTCTTTCACGTTGCTGCAGTTTCAGATTACGGAACTCAAAAGCCAGAGGATAAAAAGATTTCAAGTTCAGAAAAAGAACTTGAACTGAAACTCACACGTCTGCCCAAACTCATCGCCACGCCGTCGCTCGCAAAAATCCCCTTTCGCAGCGCATGTAAATTTACATCCACCGACGGTCCCGAGGATCTCAAGAAAGCGCAAAAGCTCTTGAAGGAAAACAAACTGGACGCGGTCATCTGGAATTGGGGCGAGGCCGCATTCGGCAGCACTGAAAACAAGCAAAAAAGTATTCTGTTGCGCAAGGACGGAAGCCAACAGCAATTGCAGGACAAAATCCACATAGCGACATCACTGGTCGAAGAATTCATCGGTCAACTCAGAAAGGCCCGTTTGCAGAATGAAGGCAATTGACATTCACAGTTCAGAAGCTCTAAGCACAGACAAACCCGACGCCGGAAAACCTGCGATGAACAAAATTGTGACTTTGATCATTACCTGTTACGTTTGGACCATCGTGCCGTTGTTGACAGTTTTTTTCTCAACCGCCGTCGTGATTGCCACCCCTGTTGCAATTCTCACAGACAAACGTCGCAATCTGTTGCACGAGATCGCCACCATGTGGGCGAAGAGTATTGTATTTGTGAATCCTTGGTGGACCTTCGTGGTTGAGGGACGAGAAAATCTTCCAGCTGACAACCGTCCCGTCGTTTACGTCGCAAATCACCAAAGCCAGGCGGATATCATCAGTGTCTTTTTGCTATCACGTCAATTCCGATGGCTTGCGAAGGATTCACTCTTCAAAATCCCTTTTCTTGGTTGGGCAATGGCGGCAGCCGGGTACGTTCCAGTGAGAAGGGGCGATCGGAAATCCCATGCAGAATGCATGCGCAGAGCTAAAGAGCATCTGGCGCAGGGTACTTCAATGTTATTCTTTCCAGAGGGGACACGCTCACGCAATGGTCAACTGCAACAGTTCAAGGCGGGCGCCTTCCGCCTCGCTGCCGATGCCGATGCTGACATTGTACCGATAACGCTGCAGGGCGCTTCCGACTTACTTCCTAAAGGCGCAATCACCCCATCTGTTGCGACGGTCAGAATCACGATTCATCCATACATCAGCTCCACCGGCAAAAGTGACGACGAACTGATGGCTGCTGCTCAAACAGCTATCGCGTCTGCACTGCCTAAGGCCTGAACTGGACGCTCTGCTTCGCCTCACGAGCGCACTCATATCTGATCACGTCATCTAAAATTTCAGTAGCGTGCCTGACAGGCTCACTGCTGAATGTTAGAATTATCAGACTTCAAGCGACGAAGAGGTGAAGATCATGCTGGCAAATCAACGATGCACGCGACAACACAGCCGTGCTTTAATTTTAATGACTGCCACAGCGGTCCTGGCAAACGGATGTGTTTCAGCGCAAGATGAAACTGATCATAACGCGCAGAGAATCGCACGCGGTAACTGTGATCTTTTGTCTCAATACAAATGGAATCCACAAAAACCACCAAAGCTTTTATTGCTGAGTCTGGACAGCCTGAATCTGGATGCGCTCAATGAATATGTTCCCCAACTAAAAAATCCACATCCCTCAGGCTTAAGAAAAATCCTGAGGCAAAAAAACCAGAATGCCCGGTTGATTGTGCGCGACCCGACCATCACAGCCTCGTCACATACTTCGACAATCACCTGCTCAACAGCAGGCATGCACGGTATATTTGCGAACTCCCAGTGGAACGGACAAAAGAACGTAAGCGGTTTTTCGGCACCAACCAGCACCGAAACCTTTGCGACCGCACTTCAATCGGCAGGACTCAAAGTTGTCACCGCTGCTTATCCCTCACTTGATAATTCCGAGAGCGGCCGCACCGTCAGCGAGGGCTTTGCATATGGCGATAACCTCGGCGCGGCAGCTGTAGTGTCGATGGCCGGCAAAGAATCATACGAACACACTTGGAAGAACCAGAAAAACGAAATTCTGGCCAAAATAACCATCAAAAGAAAAGACAACCAACAGTTTCAATTCGAATGCAGCGGTGTTCCGTGCACAGTTTCGACCGAATCTGCCACTTCATTGCAAAATATCAGTATTAGCCTCGGAGATCAGAAGGCTGTTGCGTATGCACTCGACCTGAGATCAAAGCAGGAGGAAGTTTACATATCACCACTTGGATTGAACAAAGCATTTCCAAATGCAACTTTGACACGACTCAATGAATGCGGAATTGTTTTTTCTCCTGGCAAAGACCTTTCACTTGCAAAATTCGGCGCCGGTGCAAT
>JBEDKY010000390.1:0-5534 GCA_041171905.1 Pseudomonadota bacterium | reverse complement strand
CCCTTATGCGCGCGCACTGGAAAAATTGGTTGTGAAATTGGTCGCGGGTGGGCGTGATGCGAATTCCACCCATAACCTCCTGCAGTCGACTGACAATCAGGCAGCTCTTCTGGTGGTGATTTCGTCGGAACGTGGATTGTGTGGCGGCTACAACACCAACACGGTGAAGGCAGCGCTTCGCGCAATCGACGAACTCGTCGCAGCAGGAAAAAAGCCCGTCGTCATGTGCGTCGGCAAAAAGGCATTTCAGGTTTTGTCGCGCCGGCCATTGGCGGGTGGCGTTAAGGGAAACAAAAGCATTTCTCTGCAAAGCTTTGTTGAGTCGCCGTCGGCAGTTATTGCTGAAAATGTGAACAGCGTGTTTCAGCTGGGCGTCACGTTTGACAAACCCAGTTACGATTTCGCACAGACACTTGCGGTTGCGATTGAAACTGCTTTTGGTGCGGGCGCAGTGGGCGAAGTTCATGTGGTGTTCAACCAATTTCAGTCGGCAATGACGCAAATTCCGTCGTGTGAAAAAATGCTGCCTCTCGCTTCGAAGGATTCCTCCGACGGCGAAAACGGCGAAAGTATTCTTGAGCCATCATGGTCGGAATTGGCCAATGCAGTTCTTCCTCGCTACCTTGCGACGCGATTGTATCAAGTCATGCTGGAGGCAATCGCAAGTGAGCATGGTGCACGTATGACCGCTATGGACAACGCGACACGCAACGCAAAAGACATGGAGCGCCGTCTGCAGATCACGTATCAACGTGCACGTCAGGCTGCAATTACACGCGAACTTATCGAGATTATCAGCGGCGCAGAAGCTCTCTGAGAGCAGCCGTAAAGGGAGTCAAAGTTATGAAAATGGGACGCATTGTTCAGGTTATGGGACCGGTCGTCGACGTGGAATTCGAGAAGGGACACCTTCCCGCAATCTACAACGCACTCAAGACGACCAACGTGCAGATCAGCAAGGACAAGGAAAATCTTGTTCTCGAAGTGGCACAGCACCTTGGTGAAAACGTGGTTCGCGCAATTGCAATGGACTCGACCGACGGTTTGGCGCGCGGTGAGGCGGTTGTTGATACCGGCGAACAAATTACGGTTCCTGTCGGCAACGACGTGCTCGGCCGCATTCTTAACGTAACAGGCGATCCAGTGGATGGTCTCGCCGCGGTAAAGTCGGAGAAGCGTTATCCGATTCACAAGAAGGCGCCTGAATTCACTCGCCAGAGCACTAAAGTTGAAATGCTCGAAACGGGAATCAAGGTTGTTGACCTGCTCGCTCCCTACCAGAAGGGCGGAAAGATTGGTCTGTTCGGCGGTGCCGGCGTGGGCAAAACCGTTTTGATTATGGAGCTCATCAACAACATCGCTAAAAAGCACGGTGGTTTTTCTGTGTTTGCCGGCGTTGGCGAGCGTACGCGCGAGGGCAACGACCTCTATCACGAAATGAAGGACTCGGGCGTCATCAACAAGGTGGCCCTCGTATATGGCCAGATGAACGAGCCGCCAGGTGCACGCTCGCGTGTTGCTTTGACGGGTCTGTCTGTGGCGGAATATTTCCGCGACGAACAAAATCAGGACGTGTTGTTCTTCGTTGACAACATCTTCCGCTTTACGCAGGCCGGTGCCGAAGTGTCCGCGCTGTTGGGACGTATTCCATCCGCCGTGGGTTATCAGCCAAACCTCGCAACTGAAATGGGCGAGCTGCAAGAGCGCATTACCTCAACGAACACAGGTTCAATTACCTCCGTTCAGGCGGTATACGTTCCTGCCGACGACTACACCGACCCTGCGCCTGCAACAGCGTTTGCGCACTTGGACGCTACAACGAACCTCGACCGTTCGATTTCTGAAAAAGGAATTTATCCGGCCGTTCACCCGTTGAACTCCACAAGCCGTATTTTGGACCCGCTGATTGTCGGTCAGGAGCACTACACAATTGCCCGCCGTGTTCAGCAGGTTCTTCAGCGCTACCGCGAATTGCAGGACATCATCGCAATTCTCGGTATGGACGAGTTGAGCGAAGAGGACAAATTGACCGTTGCTCGCGCGCGCCGTATTGAGCGTTTCCTTTCGCAGCCTTTCCACGTTGCCGAGCAGTTTACGGGCAACGCTGGCCGCTATGTGCAAATCGAAGACACGATCCGTGGCTTCAGAGAAATCTGCGAAGGCAAGTGGGATCACCTGCCTGAGTCAGCCTTCCACATGGTTGGTACCATCGAGGAAGCCGTCGAGAAGGCTAAACGTCTCGCTTCTGCGCAGTGATGTGCTTTTCATCTGAGAGGTAGCTTTTCATGCAATCGACGCAACAATATCCGATTCAGCTGACCGTCCTCACGCCCACACGGCGTGTGGTTGAGTCGGTCGGCTGTTCGGCTGTGCACTTTCCGAGTGCACAGGGTGTGCTTGGGATTTTGCCCGAACATGCGGATTTAGTCTGCGCTCTGGGCACAGGCATTGTTTATTATGAAACAAACAACGTGACATCATTTCTGACCATTTCCGGCGGTATCGGTAAGGTGGACGGCAAATCGGTCACTTTGTTGGCGGACATCGCTGAGGACGCGGCTTCCATCGACGTCGGCCGTGCCCAGAAGGCACTCGAAAAGGCCCGTGAAAAGCTGACTGTGGGTTCGGGTAACGGAACTCCGGAAGAGGTTCACGAGGCGGTGGCAGCTCAGGCGCGCGCAATGGCCAGAATTGAGGCAGCCGCACTGCACGCGACGGGTCGTTGACCGTCGATTGGGCTCATTTTTCTGTTTGTCGTGCTAAAATCGGGGGGACTCAGTGTCCCTCCTTTTTTTTTCTGGGAGTTTTCTATGACGGGCAGTGACGTGCGTCCGTTTTGGCTGGTTATCGACATCCGTTCGGCGTCGATGGAAAAATATTCCGGCGTTGCGAGATTTGTCATCGGACTCTCGCGCGCATTGAGCGAAGCTCTCGCCGCTCGCAGGAACAACGCTGATGCCATGACAAGTCATGTGCGGGTTCTTTTAGTTGCAAAATCGGAGCCGCCCAAATGGGCTGTCGAATTGATTCAGGAATTTCCCAGCATCGTTTCTTTTTGGAGCGGTGGACCGGGCGCACTTTCACAGGGATGGGAAAAGCCGCAGTATCTTTGGTCGAGTAAAGTTTTAAGCTGGATTTTGAAGTGGTCAAAGGGCCAGTTCTACTGGATTGCGCCAGGTAATTTTGATCGTCCGCTGATGACCTCTTTCCTGCTCCCGCGCGCGCTGCGCGGTCACGTTGTGCAGGTCATTCATGACACAATTCCGATTGAGCAAGCTCGTTCCATGAGCTTGCTCTTCCGCACTCAATTTTCGTTTCTTGTCCGTCGAACTTTGGCGAAATTTCCTTATGTTTTCACGGTTTCGTCTGACTCTGCAGATCGACTGGCACGCCTTGCACCCAAGCGCAGTCAGCCGGTGCATATTTTGCCGAGTGGAATTGAGTCGATTTTTGGTTCTCTTCCGAGGCACCGCTCGATTGCAGATTCGCTCTCCGCAAGGCGTTCATTTTTAGATATACTTTTTGCTGGCAATAAAGGCCTTTCCGGACTTTCGGAACAGACGGTGATGCCGTCCGGCAGCGAGCTCGACGCACTCGTGAGGCGCCGCTGGGTTATCGGTGTAGGTCGCGCACAAAAATACAAAGGCTGGGAATTGGCAGAGGACGTTGTTACGCAACTCCATAGTGATCTTTCAGAGGGAGCCGTTTTCATCCGTGTCGGTGGCGACGAGGACGGACAGTCCAAAACGACAAAAACAGTTACGAAGGGCGCGGCAACTGTTGAACAAGAAGCCGCTAAATCGGGTTTCAACGTCACCCGTTCCGAGAATGGTCTGATGATGACAATCGAGTCGCTTCCGGACGAAATGCTCGCCCAGCTTTATCGTTGTGGTGATGTATTGATTCACCCAAGTCAGGCCGAAGGTTTTGGCTTTCCACCAGTGGAAGCCGCCTTGTCGGGTCTTCCCGTCGTGTTCCGCAGTGGAACTGCGGTAGATGGTCATTTCAGGGGTCATTCATTTCATCCCGATTTTTGGCAGGCCATAGATACCGATGAAGCCAGTCGATGGCGGGAGGCGGTGCTTTCTGTTCTGCGAAATAAGTCTGGCTTGGACAGTTTCATGATGGAAATGAATTCTGCCGTCTATCCGCGTTCGTTCATCTGCCAGCGCGGAGGTGGACAAGATTTTCGCTGGTTGAGAGCTGCCGAAAGTCTGTTGTCCGTTTTGTTTTCACCAGGTCAGAATAATCCTCTCGGGGAGGCCTTGGAATGAGAGTGATTTTCTGGGGGCGAATGCTCCCTAAAGTTGTCGAATCCGTAGTCAACGAGTTGAGCAACGGAACCCGCAAGCTGCAGATCTGTATTCAAGTCGACCCTGGCGTCAGAGCAACTGAATTTTCTTCGCCCTATCTGGATGAAGTGATCCGCGTGGATGCCTTCAGTTTTGATGCATTGGAAAGAAAGCTGGTCGAGCGCCGTGAGCCTGCTCTGTTGGTTTTGGATCTCTGGGGATTTCTTTTTGCCGAAAATCTTCTCAAGTTGATGCAGGACCTGCGTCCTGCATTCAACCTTGCGCGGCGTACCTTGATTTTGATGCCAAAGCCATGGCTTGGCCAGTGGGAAGGTTCACACGCGGCTAAATCTCTTTCACGCACTCAAAAAGCCGAGATGAATGTTTTTTTTCAGCGGCTCGTGGGCGCATTCGAGGTACTTTGGAATACCGACGGACCGGAAATTTATTGTGTTCAATCTTCGCCGACGTTTGAATTGTTGGAACTCGCAACAGGCCAGCCAGGTTTGGTTCCGCGCAAGGTTTTTGGAGTTCACTTGCTGCCCAAAGAGTGCCGTAACCATGCATCCAGGCTTGCGAGTGTTGCAAAGCTGACTCACGAGGTACTCAGTTTTCTCAATCTACCGATCCCGGGGCCTGGTGAACAACTCGATCGTGAGTCGGTTGCTCCGTGGGTTTGTGCTGTCGATTCGGATATCATCTATGGTCCGGTTCAGCCGCGTCTTGACGGCCGTTCGGCGCTGTCGAGATTGTCGCCCGAACTTATTGCTGCAGGTGTGCAGAGTCGGACACCGGTGTTGGATCAGGGTTTGTTGACCATGTCGTGCCGCTGGGACAGATATCTTCGCATGGATGCCGCCAGAAAGCAGTTCTGGACACTGCCTCCCGCGGTGCTCTCACGCACCGGCACGCTTGATTTTCCCTCGCCCGAAGCCGCCAGCTGGTTGTACTTTCTCGGCACTTTGGAACAGACTCCTGCCAATGAATTTTCACCTAAAAAGCATGGCAAGGCTGCCAACTCCTCATCAGCATTTCCGTCTGTTTATGAGTCCAATCAGCCGGCAGTGGCTGAAGAGGGTGTTCTCGTTTGATTGTTATTGTTCGGAAAATGAAAAGGGGGGCCGCATGAGCCCCCCTTTTTTTTTCGTTGCACTCAGTGCCGCTCAGAGAGGGCGGTTGAGCGAATCATCTTTGCGACGGAGAAATGCGGGCGTCTCGAAATCACCTTCATCTGGCGTGATG
>JBEDKY010000389.1:0-16913 GCA_041171905.1 Pseudomonadota bacterium | reverse complement strand
TGCCCTTATTTTCGAAAGGAAAAATGAATTCAATTTTTTCGTCTTTTGCAATTTCTGAGCAGCGATCCTGCCAGACGGCAATCAGGCCTTCAATTTGCGCGAGTGATTCCTGCGCCAATGTCGAATCGTGATTGGGTGAATAGAGCACGACTTCACAACGGCCGGTGTGCTGCTGTTCGGCTTGCGAAAGGCCGGGGAACATGTTTTCAAAAACAGCCCATGAATACAATTGCGCCGACGGAGGAACTTCGGTGGCAAAAGTTTTTCCGTCTGGCTGTTCTTTGGCCGGACACAGCGGGCAATATTCCCGCGGCGGAAGAAAAGGTCTATCCTGGCGGCTCGCCGAGATGCTGACAAACTCACCGCGCATGGCATTCCAGCGGAGTTGGGGCGCGGTCCATGTCTCAGGTCTGCTCAGGCCGTTGTCTGTCGGCTTGAACTCGGCCGGAAAAGGAGTGCGGCTGTACTGAATCCACAGACGTCCGTCCGGCTTACGCCATTCAAATTTGTGCAGCATGACCAATGCTCTCCTTTGTCAGGAGACAGATTCTAGCCGAGGTCTGTGCAGGTCACAACGGCGCGGACAAAAGAGTTGTTTGCGGCAATCCTCTGTGTCGTGAATGAGCCAACTCAACGTGTTCAGGGGGGGATCGAGTAGCGGCTGCACATGCGTGGGCGGGGAGATGTGAGTTGTCCCGAGTTATTGCATTGTGTTGCTGCATTGCAGACTGGCGAGGGACTCGAGACCTGACTTTTATTCGCCGTCCCCAGCTGGCCGGATGCGTTGGCTCCCCAGCAGTATGCATTTCCCTCCACTGTCATCATGCAGGTGTGATTTTCCCCCGCAGAGAGACTTGCAGGAGTTGCTGTAGGAGCGGGATCGATCAGTGCGGGCGACTTCTTGCAGAAAGTAATGTTGGCAACTCCTAGGCCAGAGTTGCAATCTTCGTCTGCCGACTGGTCGGTTGTGGTAACTTTCCCCACGCCAAGTTGTCCTGACGTCCCAAGCCCCCAGCAGTAAACCTGATAATCTTTGTTTAGAGCGCAAGTATGGTTCGCACCTGTTGTGATCTGAACGATATCTGTCAATGCGGTGAGTTTCACTGGACTGTTTTGTGATGTGGTTGAAGCTATCCCCAGTTGTCCGACGGAATTGTCTCCCCAGCAATACACTTCACCGGCCTCACTCAGTGCACAAGAATGGTTTTCCCCCGCAGCAACTTGGATGATGTCTTCGTTAAATCCGAGTGACTGCGGAACATGGCTGTCTGCAGTGTTTCCCAGGCCCAGCTGTCCGTTCGAATTTTTTCCCCAGCAATAGGCCTGTGAACTGCCGTTCGAGTGAAGTTGCACAGAGCAGGTGTGTGATTTTCCTACCGCAAGCGAAAAAGATTTTTGATTTGCAGTCTCAAAATCGCCGGTCGCAACTGAGACTATTGTTCCTGCGCTGAGTGCCGTTGTGTTACCGTTGCCGAGTTGTCCAAAATCGTTGTTTCCCCAACATAAAACCTTTCCGCTCAGTGCGGGCGAATCCTGATTGGCAAGTGCGCATGCATGCGTGCCTGTTTTGCTTGCCGCAATCCCAAAGGGTGTATGTCCAGAAGGCAATGCAACTTTACTTGTGAATGCAGACTGCGCAGTCGAAATTCCAAGTTGCCCCTGAGCATTATTTCCAACGCAGCGGACTTCGGATGTGTTCAATGTGTTGATACCAAGTGCGCACGTGAAATTAGACCCGGAAGCCAACTGCTGCAAAGCAAATCCTGAGGTGTTTGAAGTTGTGGATTGAGTTGATGACGTCTGCGGGAATGTGTAAGTAGCCGAACTCAGCGAGTTCACCAGCCCCAGTTGTTTTTCTTGATTGCTGCCCCAGCATTTGCTCAATCCATTGTCTGTTATGCAGCTGTGCAATGAGCCAGCAGAAATCGAACCATAGGTCTGCGACGTACATCTTCTGCACACTGATGGAGTTGCGACGTACTCCACTTGAAGACCGTCAACTGCGACACCTTCCGGCGTAAAGGTGCCTATGCTTTTTAATGCGAGCTTTTCAAGTTTCCGCTCAATGGAATAGTTGGAACTTCTCGAGTTTGAAATTGTGTTGCCTGTTCCGGAACCTCCCTGTGTTCCTGCGATAAAACTTCCGCTCGTTATATCCAATGTGGCGGTTGTTGCAGTTGCGGCGGTATCTCTGCTGGGAGGACTTGCGATCAGATGCGTCGGTTGCAGAATCCCGTTGAAGGTTATGCTGTCGGTGCCTGAATTTACTGATTTCGTCGCATTGTTGACCTCAAAGGTGCTTGCGCTCAGCCCGGTTTTTGCTCTGTAAATAAATGACGCGATGTTCTGCGAGATGGAATAACCGACTGTCGACGAAATTGAGCAACTGGAATCCAATTGCGGCTTTGACATCGTTGATAGGTTGAGTTGAAAACTGGTAATTTCAATGAATTTTGTCGTGTAAGCGGTGCAGCTTACTGCGCCGTCGCAGGCACGTGCCTTGTACTTGCAGGTGCCATACGAGGTGGTAGAAAACGCCTGCGATAGGTTTGCTACACTCAGTGTCGTCGGACATGAAAAGCCTGCGGAGTTGTTGAATGGTGAGCCGGCATCTCGATCTAACGAATAATTGGGAGTCTCGTTGTCAACGTCGGATGCTCCCGAGCATGACAGACTCCACGTACCCGTACTTCCAGCTTTGACAATGTCAGACAGTGAATTGCTGTCACAAACAACAGTTCCTGTTGGTGCATCGTTCACCGCATTGACCGTCAATTGGAAAGTTTTTTTGTGCGGACCGGCCTGTCCGGCTCCACCACCACCCTCGGGGTCAGTCACCACAAAGGTAATATTGACCGTGCCGTTGGCATTGGCATTCGGCGAAATGGTACCGATGCAATTGGGCCATGTTCCGCTCCATGTCACCCGTCCGCTTGCCGCGACGACGCTCGTGTTTCCGCTTTCGTATGAGAGACGCGCACTCGTGCAGACGTAATCGGAATGACCGCCGGCGGGTTCATTGATGTCTTTGACCTGAAAGCTGACTGCGACGGAAGAGTCCTCATTCACGCTCTGCGATGAAATCGAAGTCAGAATTTCAGGCGGATGATTGACTCCAGTCACGGTCAGTTTGAAGGTGCGGCTTGCGCTGGAAAGTAGACTGCCGTCGTTGATTGAGAATCGTATGTGAGTTGTCCCGCTTTTGAGCGCTTCAGGGGTGAGGGTGCCAGTGCAAAGCGGCCATGTTCCTCCCCAGACGACAGCCCCCGTTGCAGCCACAAGACCGGAGGTGTCGCCGGGTTCTGTGACGACTGTGTAGTTCAAATTTCCTTCGACGCAGGTCAGCGGACCATCCTTGTCATCAACAAGAAATTCAACTGTTTTTGCCGTGGCCTCACTGGTCGCCTGGTCGGCGATGGGATTCATCGTGGGAGGATCGTTTTTTGCCTGAACGCTGACGATAATTGTTTGGGGGTCTGTGCATTTGGATATACCCGGGTCATTATCACAAACTTTGTAAGAAAAAGAATCGATTCCGTTTTTATCAGGAAGAGGCTTATAATTTACACTTCCATTGTTGTTGGGAAATCCTGAAGGCCAGATTAGAGTTCCAAGCGTTGGCATCGAAGTTTCCACAAGATTCAGAGTATGCCCGACACGTTTTGTGCCGTCGTCAAATTTTGCAAGTTGGATGTCCGTACCGTTTGAGTCCTCGTCGAGAGTCACTGAGGAATTACCTGCTTCCTTTACAAACGGCGCGGTGTTGGTTGAGTTTACTGTCACTTTAAAACTAGACTTGGACTCCTGATTCGGGTCGGTCGGATCTTTTAAGGTTAAAGTCAAAGCAGCAGAAGTGGCTCGCGCGTATTTGGTTTTTATGGCGATGCCACACTCTGTGCTTTCACCGCCAGTGATAGACACATCCGCATATGTGCGAGTGCCTGCGGCTACAGTTGCTGTGACGCTTGTCTCAACTGCATTCAGGTCGCTGCTCGAAGGAACGATGTCCTGACACTGCACTGCGTCGTCGAAGTCGAAAATTCGAAAGCTGATGGGAGCAATTTGTGAATCTTCATTTGCAGTCTGATCTGCGATCTGCATGATCAATGGCAAGTTGTTCGGCCGCTGTGGAGTTGGGACAGGTGTGGGTGTCGGTGTTGCCACCACGCTTGCTGGAGTCTGGCCGCGACTGCCTGCAGGATTGGTCGCCGAGGGTTGAGGAGTTATCTGTGGTGTTGTGCCCTCTGTAATCGCAGTGTTTTCCTCTGCAGCAATTTCATCTTCTTCCAGTGGTGGCGCGGCACGATAACAGCCGCCGATGCAAAAAAGCATAAGCAGCAGTATTGCCAGCTGTTTTACTTGCCACCTGAAGGACATAAATTTCAATCAGCCTCCACTTGGTACTTTTCGGATTTAAAACACGAAAGTTTGATTGATTGCGGCAATTTACTGTCATTTTTGTTGCGTGTTTTGAGTCATCGTGCGCCATTATTCAGACGCCGGCTCAGCTGCCAGCTGCGAATTCCGAAAAAACTCAGTGGGAGGCGCAAGCTTGATTTCTGATTATCGAAAATCGGATGAAAAGCATTTAAAAACTGGCTCAATTGGATTTTTCCGGTTGCCGGCTAGCTTCTTTGCGTTTTATTTTTCGCTTTTATGTCCTTTGCAATCGCTCGCTTCCGAGGGTGACATTGCGGTTTTTCAGCGTGGGGGAACGTCAAATAACAAGGGGACGTTGTCGCGTGATACGCGCTATCCGACCTACACACTCGGATTTTCTCATTCCTTTTACACCAATGTGGGTAAGTCTGGTCTTGAATTGTCCAACGTAATTTCCCTGAGTCATTCGGTTTTCTACACTCTCAAGAGTTCGGATCTCAAGTTTCCGCTCATTGCCAAGGCTCCCTATCAAATGCTCGAGCCGGCGTTTCTATACAGTGCCTGTTTCTTTGTATATTCGCGGGTCCGGCCTTGTTTTGCCGGCGGTATGTCAGTTGTCTATTTGCGTCATAATGCGCAAAATTATGCGATGTACTCGGCATTTCCTGCACAGTCACGACTGCAGATTGTACTTCCCTCTGGAATTTTTATCGAAGGCGGAGCCACCTTCAGAAGATTTTCATTGAGAAGAAATGGCGAGCTGGCGTGGAGCAGTGACGTGACCGGTTTTTTTGGACTTGGAATTCTCTTTATGAGTCAGTTCTGAACCTCAGGCCACAGATGCGAACGATACGGAGCCCGTGAGTTCCTCTGCCGAGAGAATCAAACTCGGCTCAACCAAAATCACGACTCTGTCGGGCAGTTTGCCGATTCCAATCAGACAGTGCGTGTGGCTTGGACCGCCGATATCCGGCGCAGCTTCGATGTTCGTCGATTTGAAATCAAGAACTTCACGGACAGTGTCAACGATAAGTCCGACCTTCCGCATCCATATGTCAACGATGATGATACACGTTTCGCGTGTGTACTGGGTTGAGACCAGAGAGAACTTCCGCCTCAGGTCCATGACAGGCAGAACCTTTCCGCGCAGATTGATAATGCCGCGCATGTAATCGGGCAGGTTGGGCACGTGGGTGATGTCACTCAGGCCTATGATTTCCGAGACAGTTTTGATTGGCACGGCATAAGTTTCACTGGCAAGCTGAAAGCTTAAGTAACGTCCTTCTTCTGCTGTTTTTCGTGCTTGACGTTCCACGGTTTGCCTCCCGACGCTGAGTCGCTACTTCTATCGGAACTTTGGTGAAAAATTTCCGACTCGTTTGCACCTGTAGTCGGGGATTTGACATGAGTTTTTCCTAAAACACTGCCGATAAACCTTTCGTCCGTGAGCGGGGAGGTTTTGTGTCGGCGGTGGTGGAGGCTATCAGCCTCAAGCAACTGGAAGATGATGTCAGCGGGTTTTCCCGGATAGCCGACTATTTGCGGCAGGAGACGGGTATCAATCTGACGTTGACTGCGAAAAATCAGACCCTGCTTGCCAGCCGGATGTGCAAGGTGATGCCTGCATTGGGTTTCAAGAATTATCAGGAACTCTATGCCGCTCTGGTCAGTGGCCGAGACGAGATTAAAAGCGTCTTCGTCAGCGCAATTACCACAAATACGACTCACTTCTTCCGTGAGCCACAACATTTTACCGTCCTGACAAAACTGATTCGCGAGATTTGTGCCAGTCCCGAAAAAAGGAAGAGCAGAGAACTGCGTATTTGGTGCGCTGCCTGCAGTTCAGGCGAAGAGCCCTATTCGATTGCCATGGTAGCGCGAAACAGCCTGCCACCGGCAGAGAACTGGACCGTACATATGCTCGCTTCGGACATTGATCGCGAAATACTGGGCAAGGCGGCGCGCGGGGTGTATTCAGCCAACTCAATTGAGAGTGTGCCTGCGGAGTACAGAGGAATGTATTTTGAGCAGGGGACAGGCAAGTCGTCCGATTTCGTTCGTGTCAGGCGAACCATCAGAGACATGATCACGTTTGCACCCTTCAATCTGATGACTCCAGACTACACATTTCAAAATAAGTTCGACATTATTTTCTGCAGAAACGTGATGATCTATTTCGACAAGCCGGAAATCCAATCGACCATCAAGAAACTCGAAGGCGCACTGCGGGTCGGTGGTTTCCTCTTCATCGGTCATTCAGAGACAATCATGGGCGTCAGCCCCTCATTGAAGTCGAGAGCGGCCGCAGTCTACGAGAGACTCCCTGCCAAACGAAAAGGAGAAGCTGCATGAACGCTTCCTTTAAAATTACAGAGACACTTTTGATCGTTGAAGACGACACTGAGCTCAGGGAGGCGATCTGCGAAACTCTCGATGGACTCGGATGTCCTATAATCGCTGTTCCCAGCGCGGAAGACGCGTTGGTTGTGATGCGTGATCGAGTGTGTTTCGCCGTTGTCAGCGACTATCGTATGCCCGGAATGAATGGCATAGAGCTCTGCAGACGAGCAAAAGAAGAATTTCCACGACTCAAGTTTGTCATACTGACTGGTTATGCGGACAAGCAGACCGTGCTCGAAGGTTTCCGACACGGCATCGATGACCTTCTCGAAAAACCTCAGGATCTGGGTCGTCTTTGTGATATGGCAACGGCGTTTGTCACACAGAGGCAAAAAGAAATCGAACAGGATCAGGAGGAGCTGAAGTTCATCCGCAAGATATTTTGCGACGAGGCGAATGAATTGTTACGTGATATCGAGGGACTGATTTTCAAACTTGAAGACGCCTCCGGACAATCTGATGTGATCGACGTTTTATTCCGCAAGGCGCACACCTTGAAAGGTTCGGCAGGAGCGTTTCAGGGGGCTGAAAAAATCAGCGCCGTGACTCACGCCTATGAAAATCTTCTCCAGGCCATCAAGAAAGGCAAACTTGTCCCCTCTCAGAGCCTGACGCATGTGCTCTTGCAGGCCGCTGACGTGATCAAGAATCTGGTCACCGACTTTGAAAACTTCAAGGAAACGAAAATCAATCTTCAGCCCTTCATCGATGCTCTTAATCAGTGGACTGAGGGACGTGCGGGGCCTGCGGCCGGGATGGCGAGATCGGACGCCACAGTGGATTCTGTTGGCACCGTTGCAGAGGACGTCGCACCTTCCGTGCAGCAGGTCTCTGAAACGAATGCGGCACCATCTGCGGCGCTTTCGACTTTTTCCTTTGCCCCCGTCGAGTCGGGGCAAACTGTCACTGAGGAAGAAGAAGACGGAATCCTTGTAACAATTGACAAGCTCAATTCCTTTATGGAGCTTTCCGGTGAATTGGTGGTGCTAAAAAATGCCTATCACGCGACAATCAAACAGGTCTCCAAACTGGCGATTCCTACAGAGCAAAAACAGCGTCTCGAAGAGATGAACCAGTCGCTCGACAAGATATCCGAACAGATTCAGGCTCAGATAATGGAAGTGCGAAAGGTCCAGTTGAAAGTCGCATTTCAGAAGTTTCCGCGCGTCGTCCGGCAGGCGTCCCAGGATTTGGGCAAACAGGTGCGCCTTGAGATGACTGGAATCGATTTGGGTGTCGACAAAAGTATCGCCAAGGCACTGTCGAGTTCGTTGGTGCATGTTCTGCGAAACTCTGTCGATCACGGGATCGAGGCTGCTCAACTTAGGCGCGATTCCGGAAAACCTGAGCAAGGCATGATTCAAGTCGAGGCGACCCAAATCGGTGAGAAAATTCACATCACGATCAATGATGATGGTGCCGGTATCGACGCCGACCGCGTTCGTAAAAAGGCCATTGAAAAAGGACTTGTCGACAGAGATTCTGCTTTCAGAATGTCGGATTCCGAAGTTGTCGATCTCATCTTTCTTCCGGGATTCTCAACAGCTGAAAAGGTAACCAACGTCTCGGGCCGAGGTGTCGGCATGGACGTGGTGAGAACAGAGATTTCGCGATTGGGTGGCACCGTCACTGTCGAATCGACGCCGCGTGTGGGAAGTAAAATTGTCCTTAAAATACCGATTCCAAAGACAGTGCTCGTGGAAAATACGCTGCTAGCCGAAAGTGGAGGACATCAGATTGTGATTCCGCTGGTGAGCATTTCCAAAATTGCACCGGTCAAAGAGTTGATCCTGTCGAAAGTCGACGGCCGAATGACCTGCCAGCACGAAGGTTCAACGATTCCGCTGGGAGATTACCGCTCGTTTATAGAGTCGCCGCTGCACGGTAGCTCTCTCGACAAAAAAGACTTTTCGCCGGATGCTCTGGTGCTGATCATCAGCCATAAGGATCATTCATTGGCACTGGTGGTCGACAAGGTCATTGACCAGTTGGAGGCTGTTGTCCGGCCATTTGACAACGTCGTTGAAAAGCTGGTCGGATTCAAGGGGACAAGCCTGCTTGATTCTGAACACGTAGCCTTTGTTCTGGACGCCGAATCCCTCGTCAACGAAGCTTACGCGGCATAAGGAGTTCTTATGATGAATATCGTGCAGGAAGCTCTTGAAGAGAAGAAGGCAAAGGGACCGCACCAAGGATATCTTCTGATTCAGGTCGGCGAACAAAAGTTTGGAATTCCGATGTCACAGGTGGTCGAGGTGCTTGAGTCGCGCCGCTGGAACACCCTGCCGATCCGTCGAGACAATGTGTTGGGAGTGGTCAACCTGCGCGGAATCGTGTTTACGATTTATCATCTCGCTTCTTTACTCGGGAAGGGCGAAGTCGGCGAGGCTCAATCCGGACAGGGATGTATCATTGTGGTTAATGATGGGCGGCGGAAGTTTGGACTGTGGGTTGAAAAGATGCTGCATGTTCAGGATTTTCCTGTTGAAGATTTGCATAAACTTGATGATTCACAATTGCTTGTTAGCCACCTATGCATTGTCGAACAGGAGTCTGTTTTGATGATGGACGTCCGGCGCGTGGCTTAAATGAAATCCCACTACCTGTTTCCGGGTCAGTACGTCGTTTACCGCGAACCTTGTCTGGTGACCACCATTCTTGGTTCTTGTGTTGCGATTGTGTTGTTTGATCCTGTCCGTCGGATTGGCGCTGTCAATCATTACCTTCTTCCTGAACCGACCACGGCCGCAGGTGAGGCGAGTCTCCGCTATGGGAGTGTCTCGTTTGCGCAGATGCTTATTTCGATGCAGGAAGCCGGAGCTGATCTTCAAAGGCTGCAGGCGAAAATATATGGCGGCGCGCGAGTTCTCGACAACCTCAATTTGGGCGAGAGCATCGGCAAGCAGAATATCGACTTCGCAACCCGCGTGCTTGCTGCGCACAGAATTCCGGTTTCGGGCCAGGAGACGGGCGGCACAGCAGGTCGAAAGATTATTTTCAACACCACAGACTTTTCGGTTGAACACCAATTGATGAACGACAGGACAAGCGTGTCATTGTCAGGAACAAGCTCTGCTCTGCTGCACCGAAGTGTCAGGGCGGTGGTTGTCGATGATTCTGCGGCCGTCAGAACAATCTTCAGCAGGGTTCTGACTCAATCCGGAAAAATTGAGGTTGTCGCCGTCGCAAGAGATGCCTTCGAGGCTCGTGAAGTGATCGTTAAACATCGTCCGGATGTGGTGCTGCTCGATATCGAGATGCCGGGAATGTCGGGGGTAAAATTTCTTGAAAAGCTTATGCAGCACTTTCCAATTCCGACCATCATGGTCTCTTCGTTGAATCCTGATGACGATGCAGCAGTGCGTGCGTTGGAGCTTGGTGCATTGGAGTTTGTCCACAAGCCGGATCAGTACGATCCAAACACATTGCGATTTTTTGCCGAAAATCTGGTTCAAAAGGTCATTGCCGCGGCCAGCTCGGCGGATCGCGTCGGAAAGAGCGTGCGTGTCGCAAGTCAGCCGCGCGCCACTGCAGCTCAAAATGCAACGCGGGCCGGCGAAGGTATTCATACAATTCTCGTTGGGGGCAATGGCGGTGCGCACAATGAATTGGCGGTCCTGCTCAAGAGTCTGCCACGCGACACACCACCCGTGCTGGTTGCCGTTAGTTCGGTGGCCGCGCATTTAAATGTGTTCATCAATAAATGGAAAAACACCTGTGGATTGCAACTCCGTCCTGCGGAAGATGGTCTTATGCCGATGCGTGGTACGGTATATTTCGCGCCGGCCGACCAGCATCTGTCGTTGGAAAGCTCAGCAGGAAAGACCGTGATGCGCTTGCGCGCAAAGCCGCCGGTGTGTCTGCAGATACCCTCCAGCGAGGTATTGTTTGAATCGTCGGCACAGGCGTTCAGCAAGTCGGCTTGCGCTGGAGTTATTGCAATTTTGCTCGGCGGATTCGGCAGCGATGGAGTGCAGGGTTTGCTCAAGCTTCGCGACGCCGGTGTTCGAACTGTGGTCATTCATCCAGATGCGAGTTCGTTCGCTTTTGTGCCACAGGCAGCCATCGCCGCGGGTGCGGCGGATGACGTCATGTTTCCCGAGGAGATGGCTGCTGCGTTGATGAGACTCCGCAGCAAGGCCGCGGTGTAGGATATGCTTTTGGACGCTGCTTTAAAATTGTCGGTTGTTGTTGCGAGCATTGCAATGAGAAGTTTGGCAAAGGCCGGCTGATCCAGCCGGCCCAGCGATCATTGCTTCACATTCGTACCGCCCCAAAGACAACTGCGGCCAGGGTTTCCAAACTTGGCGCACTCTTGGACACACGTGCGGCGGATGGATTGTCCACTGAATTTAACAACACCGCCGGCTCCAACGATCTGGCAGATGTTCGTCGGAGCAGAACGAAACAGGCTGCCACCGTGAGAACACGAACGGCCGGGATTTGTATTTTCGTACTCACTGCACTTTGCCGCGCATGCAGCGTATTGCAAATTACCTGAAAAAAGTTGAACTCCATCCACCTGAGCAACACGGCATGACTTCACGTCGGTGAATTTGATGATTTCGCCTGCAGCCAGTCCCAGCGTACCTTCGTCGAGAGCAGTTTCCGGCTGACTGACAAATTCACTCGAAGATGTCTGGTTTTTGTTGGTTTCTCCGCAAGCCGACAGCAATGAAAACGAGGCGAGCAGAGCCACAAGTGAAGAACGAACAACCATTGATTCCCCCAATATATTTGGCCGTTGTGCACGGATCATTTGAAGAACTGATCGGAAAATAGTTGTTTTAGCTTGATTGGAGTAAAGAAGAGTAAGGAATATTAGCTGATTCAGCGCTGCGGAAAACTGCTGGAACAGTCAGTTTTCTCATTCGAGGGACGTCGGAGCGTCGGCCCGTGCGAGTGCCTTTGGGTGCCAGGTAAAAGGTCTTGCGAGTGAATTTAATCAACCAGACGGTGGGCGGTCGGTGTTTTTGTTCTCATGAAAACATAAACATATTAGCGATTTAATTAGTTGTGAATTGCCCGGATTGACAAGAAGAAGTGTTGCAAAGGGCGGCTGACACGGCTAGCGTGCAACGGGCCTTGGCCGGGATTGGCTGGCGGGTAGATGAATTCTGAGGATAACGAGTGATTGTGAACCCTTCGTCATGGAAACCAGATTCTTGGAAGCTGCGGCCAGTGCAGCAACTTCCGAGTTATCCGGACGAGGCTGAGTTCAACAGAGTGGTCAAACAGCTTGAGCAGCGTCCGCCGCTCGTGCATCCATCGGAAATTCTCAAACTGAGGTCACAGATTGGTGAGGCCGGGCAGGGGCGTCGGTTTGTCATACAGGCCGGCGAGTGCGCCGAGCGTTTCATCGACTGTCAGTCGGAAGTGATTTCCGAAAAACTAAAAATACTTCTGCAGATGGGTTTGATTACCGCACATGGTTTGCGGCGCCCCGTTGTTGCGTTGGGTCGCCTCGCCGGACAATTCGGTAAGCCCCGCTCAGATGATAGCGAAACCCGCGACGGAGTGACGCTGCCAAGTTATCGCGGCGACATCATCAATGGTTTTGAATTTTCACCCGCGGCCAGACGGCCGGACCCTCACCGCATGCTCGATGCCTACCAGTGTGCATGTGCAACTCTCAACTGGATGCGCGCACTGGGTGACAGCGGATTGTCGCAGTTGAGTAGTCTCAGGCGTTGGTCGCTTCATCATGGGCGTCCTTCGGAGTCGGCAATTTTCGAGGATATCAAAGAGCGGCTCCAGGACGCGATTGCCATTTTGGAGCTCTGGGTCCAAGAGCATCCGGCTGCAATGCAGCAGTTCCGCCAACCTGTGTACACCTCACATGAGTCGTTGTTGCTTCCTTACGAGGCGGCTTTGACTCGTTTTGTGGATGAGCATTCCGGCTATTTCAACCTCGGCAGTCACTTTCTCTGGCTTGGTGAACGAACCCGCGATCCGAACGGTGCACACGCCGAGTATCTGCGCGGAATCTCCAACCCCATCGGAATCAAGGTCGGCCCGACAATGGCCCCCGACGAACTCGTTCAACTGATTCGTCACCTGAACCCCGACAACGAGTGGGGCAGAATAACTCTTATCACCCGCTTCGGTGCTTCACTCGTCGGCGACCTTCTGCCTGCTTTGCTGACTGCTGTTCGTAATGCTGGATTGCGCGTCACGTGGTCTTGCGACCCGATGCACGGCAATATCGTCAGAATGTCCGACGGTGTGAAAACCCGATATTTTGATAGCATCATGAGCGAGGTTCTGGTTTCGCAAAACATTCATCACGACATGGGTTCGTGGTTGGGCGGTTTGCATCTGGAGATCACGGCCGAAGATGTTACGGAGTGTGTTGGCGGCGACGTCGGAGTGAGCGAGAATCACCTCTCGCTCAATTACCAGTCTTACTGCGATCCCCGCCTTAATTACGGCCAAAGTCTCGAGCTGATGTTGCGATTCTGTGACTCGTTCAAAAACCTAGTGCAGCGCGAGGTTGGCAGTGCAGGGAGTTCGCAGCAGATTCGCCCGTCCGATGCTTTTTTGGACACTGATCTCTGAGTTTGTTTTCTTATCAAGTCCCAAGGCTTTTTCAGCTCCGGCATCCAATGAGCCGCAACCACCGCAGGGTCAGTATTCTGCAATCGGGCCATGGTCTTTGTCAGCTGGCTTTCCGCAAGGCGGTTCCGTCTGGGGAAGTCCCGCTCTTGGTATCCGTCACGAACTCATTGATGGCGGATTTGCCTCCGCAGCTCTTAACTTCAGTTCAGACCGCACCGGAAAGTCTGAGTCTTTCGGGCTTTTCGCAAAGTGGAATCAAATGCTTTCTGCGGGCTGGGGAAAGAGTTTTCCATATGCCTTTCTTCAGTCAGGAATGTTGACCGAGAAATTATCGGAAAAGAGCAAACGCGAGACGTCGACGATATTTGCCGCCGGACTCGGTGTCGAGGTTTCTCTTCTGCGTGAAATTTCGACTTCGATTGAAACCGGTTTCGGCGGAGTTCTGTTTCCTGAATCACAAATGAGTTTCACCACGGCCACAACACAGTTGTCTGTGCATTATCATTTCGAATTCTGATTTCATTTGAGCCGAGCAGGGAAAGAGCCGTTGCGATGAAGAATTCGATCATAAAAGTTCTTTCGCTTTTGATGACTGCATGCGCAGCGGACACTTCTGTACCTGTTCAAGAAAATTCATGGAAGCTTGAGTTGGTCTTGCCATCGGGGCGACTCTTGTCTGACGGAATCAATGCATCATCTGATGATTTTTCAATGCGACTTGGTGAGATTCGCGCGGTGCACAGGTTTTTCAATGACCCGGTGCGACTGGCTGAAAACTCAACTCCGTTCGATTTGCGTCTGACTGCGCATGGGAGCTCGGGAGAGCAGGTCTATGCATGGAGAGACTCTCCTACGGCCAGGCAGCAGGCTTGGAAATTTGCAGGATGCACAACATCCGCAGGCGTTGTGGCCTGTGAGTATGCGCCGCTGGTCGAATGTCTTTTACAACATGCACGCGCTGGCATTGAGCAATCTGCGTTTTCTACTCCGGAACAGAGCCTTCTGCTCGACTGGTCAGTGCGTTGCGGTGCACGCAATTTTCTGACATCCGAAAAGCAGGGTGAAGCAAGCTTTACAATTGAGGCGGACAAAGTTCTGTTTACACCGAGTCCGTTGCTCAGCCTGCAGATATATTCAGGTGTTTGGGCAGAATACGAAGATGCTCTTGTTGCGGCCACCCCTGCGGCCTCAATTCCAGCGCAGATTCCTTGCGATCGCGCAGACGGCGCTTGTCTGAAAAGTCCGTTGCCGCTCGATTCGTGCAATGGCTGCGCTGCTCTGCAAAAAGGTCAGATGTACACCGTCTTTTTTCTTGAAGCCCTGCGGCAAGATTATCCTTCGGTCAGGCGTGTTGTCTTCGTTCCCTGAATTGGTGGTCTGCGTTGTCTCAGCGGTGAAAGGACAGGAACAAGAGGTGTGCCAGCGGTACGCCGAATAGCAGTGAGTCGATGCGGTCGAGCATGCCGCCATGGCCGGGCAGCAGACTGCCGCTGTCTTTGACATTTGCGGTGCGTTTGAGTGCACTCTCAGCGAGGTCGCCAACCTGTCCGGCCGCACCGACCACCAAAGCCGTTACGAATCCCCACAGCGGCGACATTTCTTTCATAAAATAAATGCAGAAGAAAAGACCCGTGAGCGCGCTGAAAACCAATCCGCCAATTGCACCCTCAATTGTTTTCTTGGGCGAAACTTTCGGGATCAGTTTGTGGCGACCCATGGTTCTGCCGACAAAATACGCTCCGGAATCGCCGAGAAGAATGCAGGCCAGAGCGAAATAAAGTGCGATTCCCTTGGGTGCCTGGTCCATGTTGATTTGGCTGAGTCTCAGCATGATGACGCCGGGGATGGAAATATAGACAAACCCAGCCAGCACATTCATGAGCTTGTGTGTTGAGTGCTCGAGGTCGATTTCGCGTCGGTAAAAGAACGCTGAGCCGCAGATCGTGCACAAAGCAATCCATGCGAACACCAGCGAAGTGCCAAACTCTGGAGGTTGGCCCAGCAGTCTCGGCCCGTAAAATTCAATCGGCACGCACATTGCGTAACAGGCTCCGATTCCCCAGTGTTCGCGACGGAGCAGCGGATGCGGCCTCTCTGTTGAGGCCTGTCCATCGATCACGTGCCAGCGCATGGCAATAAATTCCGCACCGGCGAACAACGTTCCAAACATGAAGAAGAGGACTGGGATGATCTCGTGGGTGCTGAATGAAACACACCAGAGCAGAATGAAGATAAAAACAAAGGCAGTCAGAAGTCGAACCCGCAGCATCTCGGTCCTTTTCCTTTGATAAACCGGTTATTCTGTTGAAAATTACTGTAAATTCTTAAATTTGCATAGGCCTTGGGGAAGATATTGTCATTTGTCAAAAAAATGCATGAACGGTGTTGTTCAACTGCGGAGCCGGCAAGATCTGACCCGACGGGAAGGTGTCACTCCTTGCGTTATCAAAGGGCAAAAAATGGGTAAACTTGGAATTGTCACAGGAGACTTCGCACATGACACGCAAGCCTTCATCGCCAAGAAAAGAAGAAAACACACAAGCTCAAGCTGGCAAACCCGCGGACATCTTCCTGCAAATGGAAGAACTCCAGCGCGAATTGTTGGTGCTTGCCAAGAGAGCCGAAGACGAGGTCGAGGCTTTGCTTCTTTCAAGCCCCGAACCTGTCATTGAAATGCTCAACGAGTTTGCGCGGCGGATTGGAGCGGTCGGTGGAGTCGTGTCTTTCGATCCTACGGGTAGGTCATTTTCGGGCTTGAGTCAGTTGAATGAACTTTCACTTCTTGAAGCAGATCGATTGCAGTGTGGACTGGCACTATCGGGTCGCGAAATGAGCATGGACTTCTCACAGTGCAGAATTTACCTGCCTGTCGTTGTTTTTGAGAATCCGATTGCCGTCGCCGTATTCAGCGTGCCTTCGCTCAGTTCTAAAAACTATCAGGCAGTCTGCACTGCAGCGCGCGAGGGAATTTGTGGTCTCCGGCAGGAGCTCAAAGTGCCTTGCAACACGCGAACTGCTTCTGCTGCAGCCTCCTGAGACATAAGATCAGAACAGGAATACCCGCATGAAGATCGACATGAAAAAAACCTTTCAAAGTCTGCTGCTCGGAACTGGTTCTCAGGTCCGTGTTGCGGTCATCGACAGCGGAATCAATCCGCAGTTTCCGATGTTGCGCGGTAAGACAGGACGAATGGTGGACTGCACTTACGGAGCAAAGGGACTCGTTTTGAAGGATCTTCCCAAGGGCGAAAATTCAGATCGGACGGGTCACGGCAGTTTGGTTCAGAGCTGCCTGATGTCGGTTGCTCCCGAAGCCGAGGTCGACCACTTTCGAGTGCTCGATGAAAGCAACGTCACAGACAGCTCGCTCCTTTGTTATGTTTTGGACCATGCCATCGATCAAAAGTATCAGGTCATCAATGTGAGCCTGGGCACCTCCAGCGAATATCATTTACCGTGGCTGGTGTCGCTGATGAAGCGCGCTTACGAATCGAATGTCGTTGTCGTGGCGGCTTGCAGCAACGTCGGAAATTGGCTGTATCCCGCTACATTTACATATTGCATCAGTGTCAATG
>JBEDKY010000388.1:0-2592 GCA_041171905.1 Pseudomonadota bacterium | reverse complement strand
TTCCCAACGGCGAGCCTCATAGAGCTTGCCCTTTTCAGGAGCCGTGTATTCATTTTTCTCCGCATCCCAGACCCACAACCGCTGGATTCCAACGGTACCGGCAACAGAACGATAGACGCGCACTTTTCCATTAAACATTTTGTGATTGAATCGTCTTGTCATGCGAGCATTCCTTTCCGCCCGAGCCACTTCAAGACGTCACTCACCATGAACCGAACCGATCGCTCAATCTTCAAATGTGGAAGACCATCCTTCGCCATAAGGGGATCAATGAGGCTCCAACTCACATCAAAAAATCGTGCGATCTCATCCTTGGTTATGCAACTTTCAATGAACAATTTGCCGCGCAATTGAAACAATTCAGCGCGGCATGAACAGGACCTTAATGAACCTTGAGACAACATTCCAGTCCTCCGTTGCGAGTGACAGAAAACAGCACTTTATGGCTGTCAGTGTGAGCCCATCGCCAGCTCAATTTTTTGATCAATTGAGTTGGTCGTCTTCCAATACACTCCAATGTTTTTTTGATGAGTGATCTTTTGCAGTTGAAACGTGCGCGAAATTGATTGCATTGGAAAAATCCAATGTTCCAATGGAGTTTCTATAGAACTTCCAATGCAATTTGGTGCTTGGTAATGCTGATTTTCGAACCCCCTTGAAATTGGGATTGCATGCCATGGATTCATAAACAGGGTGGCGTAGTGTGTGGTGAGTTTTTGGACGAGTCGATTCGCGCAAGCGAAGAGGGTCGGACGGAAACGAACGGCGTAGCCAAGAGGGGCGAACGCGTGAGCGTTCGGGACCCCGAGTGGCGCAGCAGAAAGCAAGGCCTCGAAGAGGCCGCGCAGCGAAGGGAGCGTGAGCGACCTGAGCGGAGTATTCTTGGCCTGAAATGGCGATTGCAAAACTGGATTCATCGTCCTCTCCCGAAGCATGGGGTGATGGCTCTTTGCCGCGACGCGGGCTCAAGCCAACGAGGACTTTGAATTCAGATTTTCGATCTGTGAAGTGTGCAAAATTGGAACACGAAAAGTGGGGGTTTTTAGATTGTCTTGTGTTTCAAACTGAGACATAAAATGAGAACGTCTGCTCAGTTCGGGTAAAGGACATTTCACAAGATTCACCACAGCCACATGAATAATTCAAGAATGGTTCTGGAAATTCCTAAACCCGAGAGGAGGGAAATTTTGTAGGATTATATGAACTTTCTTCCAACGATGTCCCAAATCATCGACACGTTCTGCGTGCTACTGTTACAATCATTACTTCGATTTTACGAACAGACCCTTTTTTGAATCAAGTCCACCGCAATTTGACGCCTGAATCTCTATGTTGCCAGTTTCAACCCAACTGTGATAAAATCGACACTCAATTTAAAGTGCGGATCGTTTATCGCAGAAATTGAATTCATAAGGCTAACATGCATGCCTTTGAGCTGAATTCCATCTAATTAGACTGAGAGAAAATATGCACGTTTTGAAGAAAACATTTGCAGTTTTCCTGACCTGGTGTCTTCTTTTAACTACTGGGACTGCCCAAGCCGGTGAGGTGTTATCTCTTCAGACAGAGCGAGATATCGTGATCGTCAGGCTATCTGAGGCTGAATCAGCGCAAATAAAATTGGGTGATAAAGTTCTGCTAACATTCACTGGTATCAAAGAACCTTTGAGCGGAACAATTCAGGACGTTATTGACGGAAAAGCAAAAATTTTTGTTTTTGAGGGAGTCAGAACTCTAATTCCTCAGACTTCAGTGTCAATCAAAAAGAGGGATCCATCACCGGCTGAATTAGAAGACAAGAAAAGGACTGCTGAGATTGAAGAGAATACTTCGAAAGGGAGGAATGCGATGGTTCTTGGTGGAATCGCATTCCTGCTTGGAGGAATACTTTATGCCACGGCAGATGGTGAGAAATCCTATGATTCCTGCCCAAACACTACGTCAAGTTATCAAAACGGAAGTGCTCAAGCTTGTCGGGACGGTATAGACTCTGAGAACAAAACCAAAGCTACGTCAAAACTCCTTCATCTTATCGGAATGACAGCTGGAGCAGTGACTTTCTTAGTAGGTTACAACCAGTACAGCTCTGCTGAGGCAGCAAAAAACAAGGTAGTTTCGCTCTCGCTCAAGGTCGAACTTTAGATTCTCAAATAAGGTTGTCACCTAAACCAATCCTCTAAATCGCTCCGCCCGCCAACACAACAGCGTTGCGCGTACCGAGCCTTCCTTCGCGGGCGCCGCCCATTGCACCAGCCCGCTCTCGGCACTTAGGAACTGAACTGAGCTATGCCCGCTTGAGACCAGAACTTCCATCCACCTGGTTGGCCAGCACTTGATCAACATGCACTTCAAAGCGGCTGGCCCAAATCAAATCAAGACCATGGCTATCAATGCTCACCTTTTGCCATTCTGCTTCAGATTTTGGGAAGCAATAGACGTTCTTAAATCTGGATAAATCAGAACGAACAACTGTCCCATCGGAGAGTTCGACTTCAACTTGAAAATTTTGAAGCGCCGACACCGACACAATCATCGAAGTGGTTTTATCCATGGCAGCTCCTTTCCCTCAATTGCCTGATCCCAAGCGTACTT
>JBEDKY010000387.1:0-8090 GCA_041171905.1 Pseudomonadota bacterium | reverse complement strand
GGGTTGAAGCAGAATGTTGGTGGGTACGGCATGCGCCTGCCGCGAGTGCTGGAGGACTGCCAGCAATACGCCGCAAAGAGTCAGTCGCAGTTTTTTTGTGTGCCTTAATTTCATCGTTGCTGTCCTTGCAAGTTGAAGCGCTTTTCTGCCCTGAGAAGGTCATCCGGAGTGTCGATTCCAAATGGCGCCTCGTGAGCCTGTACAACTCGGATCGACCATCCGTTTTCAATAGCCCTCAGTTGCTCAAGTCCCTCTGTCAGCTCCAGCTTGGAGGGGGCCATGCCGGTGAATTGCTCGAGTGCCGCAAACCGGAAGGCATAGACTCCAACGTGCTGCAGAAATGGAATAGATGTCAGTGTCTGAAGCTTTTTTTGGAGGTCTGTGATCTGGTCCGCAGCTCCCAGCAGCTCACGCGGCCATGGCAGCGGACTGCGCGAAAAATAGATCGCATTGCCAAGATGATTGCAGACCACCTTGACCACTGAGGTGCGCATGAAAAGGAGTGGATCGGTCTGCGGAAAGGCGAGTGTCCCCATCGGCAGGTTGCCATCTGCGAACATTGCACCCGCCAATGATAGAATATCTTCGTCGTGAAAAAATGGTTCATCGCCCTGGAGATTGATGACCAGTGTTGCAGGTTGCAGGCGTTTTTGATCTTCGGCGGGAAGGTTTGCAAGCGCTGCGCGGATGCGATCCGTACCCGAGGGAAGCTCAGCAGCGGTCATGACTGGGCGCACACTGGTACCCTCGATGGCTGACGCAACCTCACTGCTGTCGGTTGCAACGAGGGTGAGGATTTCGTCGGTTTGAATGGCAAGTTGTCGGCCCAACCTACGAGCGCATTCCGCGACCCTTTCAGCAACCCGTGTGACGAGCGGTTTTCCACCCAGGAGAGCCAATGGTTTGCGCGGCAGACGCGTCGAGCCGAGACGTGCAGGCACTGCAATGACGAGTTTCAGCGGAGGTCGGCGATTGTCTCCCGCAGATGAAATTGAAATCGAGTTCATTGTTTATGTCCTTGAGCGTTGTCGGGACAGTCTACCAGCTGTATTCTTTGGACCCAACAGACCTGTGCTGTTTTGTATTTGCTCAAGGGGAGGGATTCTTCGGTGCCAAGACCAGTCTCGGATGCAGTTGCTGATGGTCTGCCGCTTTGGGACACCTACGAGGCACTTTTTTTTCTGCTCACCGGAATTTTCTTGGGGGTCGTTCTCGGTTTTCTGTTTCCTTCCGTATGGAGATCGTTCCGGCGCAGATTTCGTCGGATCGACAAATACAAGCCCGACAAACTCATGCTCGCAAGTCAGCTTAAATTTTCTGCAAAAAATCGACTGCTGTCTTTGGGAAATGAGGACGAACCAGATCAGCAGGCAGCAGACGTCGATCTGATCGCCATCTTTGTTGCGGCCCGCTATGCGGTTCAAGAAAACGCGCTCCGCGACGCAGCTGGTCTTTACCTGCAAATTTTAGGTTCAGAAAAGGTTTCGCGCGTCCAAACAAACAAGGCCATGTACGAATTGACTCAGGTCTACAGCATGAGTGGACTTGCTGAGAAGGCTATCGAAACCGGACTTGAGCTCTTGCACCGGAAACCCGCACAGTCGGAAGTCTTCCGACTGCTGTTGACCCTGTGTTTCGAGCGCCCGGATTTTGTCGCACTGATGAAAGTTCTTGAAACTTACACCGGCCCTAAGTCTGGTGAATTGGCGCGTGAGGTTTCTCACACATTGAGTGCGTTTGCCCTGCAGCTTCTTAAGGCGGGCGCGCAGCAGGATGCAGTTGCGCTCGCCAAAATAGCTGTCCGCTGGAGTCCTTCTTCACTCGAACCCAAGCTTGCGCTGGTTGACGTGACCAGTGTGGTTCACCAACTCTCTGGCGAGTTTCCAGCCGACCAGCTTGTCTTGGGCTTTTGTGTCGATCTCGCCGAGCTCGTGCGTCTGTTCAGGTCTTATCCCAATCATTCACCATTTTTGAACGTGTCATTGATACGTCTGTGGGCCGATTATTTCGATCGCCACGATGCATCTGCGGAACAGACTTTCGACCGCCTGCGAAATGAATTTCTGACTCAGTTGAATTGGGACTCACAAAGTCAGGATGCCACCTATCGGGATGCGCTCAAGTTTTTATTGGGAGTGCTAATGCGTCAGTCGGCCCCTGGAGCACCGGCCAGAGCTTGGCACGCAGCCCTTGCGCGGTTGATTCCTCTGCAGCACGAGCTCGCCGACCTGCAGACCGTTTTTATTTGTCCCGCTTGTTCTGAACTGCATGGGCGATTCCGTTGGAAATGCTCGTCCTGCCAGCGTTGGGACACCCTCACCCCTTGGAAGCCCACACCGCAAACCACGTAAAGAAGCTACCCGTGGACGTCCGGCCAGTCAGTGGTCAGAGTACTTTTTTATTTGAATCTCCCGAGGCTTTGACGTACGACCCGCCGGTCAGCGCTGGGAGGCGCAAAAAAATGTCGACCCGAATCGGGACTTTATCCAGAGCCATAGCCATCGATGCCCTGAACCATGTTTTGACCCGCAGGCAGCATGCCGACGTGGTGTTGGAACGTTTGTTTGCCCATCACGCATCCGAGCTGCGAGCGCTCGATCGTGCGTTCATTTTTGAAATTGTCTACGGTTCGCTGCGTTGGCTTGCCAAGATGGACTGGATCATGTCGCACATGGTCGACCGCCCCTTTGCAAGTTTGGATCCGCGTGTCGCCTGCGCCCTGAGAGTCGGTGCATATCAAATTTTTTACATGGACCGTGTACCCGATCGTGCGGCCGTTTCAGAAACGGTCGAGGCAATCAAAAAAGTGGGCGCCGGTAATGCTGCATCCTTTGTCAATGCGATTTTGCGCAGAGTGGCACGCCAGGCGGAGTACTATCCTAAGCCGGATCGCGAGACGGACACGGCACGTTATTTATCTGTTCAGTATTCTCATCCTCAGTGGATGGTCGAGCGCTGGCTGAGGCACATTCCAATCGAAAGACTCGAGCACTTACTTTCTGGAAACAACAAGGCACCGCCCATCGTTCTTCGTCGGTTGTTGAAAAAGCCGCTTGCGGGTGATGAGGACCTGGCGTCTTTCCTGCTGCGCACCCAAGGGATACAAAGCGAATGGTTGCCGCTCAAAACTGCACTCAAGGTTGAGCGTCTGCCTGATTTTTCTGCCTGCGAGGCATTTCGTGCGGGATGCTACATTGTTCAGGATGCTGCTGCTCAGCTTGCAGTTCGTTTGGTGAACACGGGAAGCGCGCAGGGCGCAGTGCTTGATGCATGTTCGGCTCCCGGCGGAAAATCCATCGCACTCTGGGATCAGGGAGTTGATGCCGAAAATTTGCTACTAGCGGAAAGCAGCCAAAAACGCATTGGCTTGCTGCGCGAAAATCTCGGGCGAATCGGCATTACACCTGCAGAGGTGCTGCAGGGCGACGTTCTGTCCGCCGTCAGCGGTCGTACCTTTTCAACGATCCTGTTGGACGCTCCTTGTTCGGCCATGGGCGTTGTGCGCCGGCATCCCGAAATTAAATGGCACCGAGCACCGCAGGACATCGAACATTGTGCCGCGGAACAACGTCGTCTGCTTGACGGTCTGGCCGGTGCAGTGCGCGAGAGCGGAGAGCTCATATATATTGTCTGTAGTGTTGAGGTTGAGGAGACTTCGCAGCAGATCGCCGATTTCCTCGACCGTCATCCTGAGTTTGAGTTGTCCTCGTTGGAGCAGCGCGTTCATGAGTACTACAGAAAGTACGTCATTCGTGAAAAAGAGTTGCTCATTCTTCCGGGCAACGCTGATGACTTGGATGGTTTTTATGCCGTCGTTCTCCGTCGGCGCAACGCCTGAGCGGACGCCGCAATCCGAGCGAGCCGCACTGCCGGCCTCGCAAGACACACTTTTCCCGTCCTACCTGGTTTTTCGAGACGCCCTGAGTGCCCAGATTCTTTCTGGGCAGAGCAGGGTTTGTATTTTGAGCGACGTTTTTGAAGATCGTGAAATCGGATTGATGGTTTACGGTTCGTCACGGCGCGCCCTGACAACAGCTGTTCGCATCAATCCCCGTTCAGGACTGCTCACTGGACGGCTTGCACGTTTGGCTGATGAGCTGCGGAATCTAGGTATTCCCATCGCAGAACTGCCTTTGAAGCCGCTCAAACTTGCCACCCCGACTCTGCTCGCTGTCGATCGCAGGGCGTGGGCGATTGACGCTCCTCTGAGCGAGACGCACCGAGGTCCCGTTGCGGTAGAACCTGCAGCTTGGACCGCGGGTGAGGTATGTCAGTGGGCACAAGATCCTCAGTCCGCCAAAGCCGCGACAGTCCGCTAACACCTGTTCACCTCCGCTTTTGATAACCTTTCTCCGTGAGGGCGAATTTTCCGGAGAAACGAATGTCGAACAAAATCAAAGCTGATTTTTCGTGGTCACGCCTGCTGTTGTTGTTGGGTGCGTTGATTTTTGTAGGATGTATGCCGGTCAGGTGCAGCAAGCGCGAAGATGTGGCCGCAGAGGAGCAGCTGCGAAATTATATTGATCTTGCCGTCAACATCACGCGCATGGATCAGCGTGAAGAGCTGGAGAGCTTCACAACCGGTGAGTTCCGAGACCAGCTGACATCATCATCGCCCGAGTCTTTTAAGAAGTCGTATCTCGAGCGACGCTACGAATTCGAGGTATTTGAAGTCACCAACAAAACCGAGATCGAGGCCGGCCGCGAGGTGCAGCTGGAGTATCGCGTCAAATTCAAGAGCTGGCTGACGGGTGAGGACAGGACGCGCGCGCCGGTTCAGGAAGTCAACAGCCTTGCAACCATGAAGTACACGAACGGCCACTGGGCGATCGCCTCGATCAAGCCGCTCAACAGCGAATACAACTGGGACGTCGGGCTTCCGCTCGAAGGTGTCTCGACGCAGGGAGTGACAGAAAATTCTCCCGTGGTTGATCCGTATGCGGAGTCAGAAAATTCCGGATCTCCGGCAGACCAACCGGCTGATGCAGCTGCACCAGCCCCGACGCAAAAATAGTAAATTTGCAGCAAACGAGTTTTTCTTTGCACGAAGACAGCAGGTTCTGAAGGGAGTCCGACATGAAGCGCATTCTGATCGCTGACGCAAGCAAGGCAAGTCTGGTCATGACAAGCGAGGTCTTCAAGGATCATTTTCCCGGAGTTCAGGTTGTTGTTGCCCGTAATTCTGCGGATGCCATCGAGCTGGCGAAATCTGCCGGCGAGTTGGATGCCTTTATTATCGACTATGACCTTCCCGACCGCGATGGTGCCTATACTGCCGCGAAGCTGAAAAAGATGTTCAGCCAGCCGATTTTGATTACTGCGTTCGACAGGCCCGACGTGCAGCAATCCATCGATCGCGATTTATCTGCATTTGACGATTGCCTGAGTTGGTTGAAGAAGCCGGTCAAGCCTGAACTCGTCGTTTCGCTTGCACAGCGTTTCATTGAAGGAAAGCACCGTTGCCAGCGGCGGCTGTCATGCAGCATTCCGGCATTTCTTGAAGTCGAATTCAGTGCCGCTGAGGTTGCTGCGATGCTGTCGCGCAAGGCCTCAATGAAGACTGTTCAGGTTGCAAAGGCGAAGGTTAAAGTTGCCGCCAAACCCGCAGCGGTCAAAAGCAAAGGCGCAGCGGCGGGAAAGGCTGCAGGCAAATCTGGCAAGTCAGCCGTGCAAGGTAAAACTAAGGCGGCTGAAAAAATTCCGGCGAAAACCACCGCTAAAAACAATGCTAAAGTCGGCGCGAAGCCAGTTGTAAAAGCAGGGTCCAAGCCTGCGGCTAAAACCAGCACGGTCAAATCCGAAGCGAAGCCCGCGGTCAGTAAAAACTCAACCACGCTCAATGCGAAAACAAGCACTGCCGCACAAAAGACAAAGGCTCCGGTCAAGAAGGAGGCACCCGTTCAGGTTCAGGCTGTGCGGAAACTGATTCCTGTGTTGATTGATGACGTAAGTTTGGGCGGGGCCAAACTCAGGATCCACAACCAGGACCTTGCTCTCATGCCGACAGCAAAGGGCAGGGACGGAGCGGCGATTCTAGATTTTCAAGAAGGACAGATTCTGCAGATTCATGTTCCACCCTCCCATTTGGTTGAGGCTGGCGCAGAAGCGCTGGAAAAGTGGCAAAAGTCGCAGGCCAAAGAACTCGCTGCGCATCTGGCGGCCCGCACTTCCAGCGAGGCGACAAAGGCCAAGAAATCTTCGACGCTCAATCCGCTTGTCGCACGCAGCCGCACCGGTCTGACCAGCACAGCTGACAATGGTACTGTCGCGGAAAATCCGATTAAAGTGCTCAAGGGAGAGATTCGCTGGGTAGCCTCCAGTGAGGTTTTTACCTTCTGCGGCTTGCGTTCCGAGACGGTCAATGTTTCCAAAGGACTGTTTGAGTCGATGATTGAAATCGAGTCGCGCAGCAGGAATCATTTGAGCCCAATAGTATCTCCCAGCTCGGCGCGCGGGAGCAAACTCAACGCATGATTTGACAGATTTCGGGATGGTCGCTAATCTCCTGTGTAAATCGCATCTGCAAGCAAACGGTTCATCACAAGGAGCGTGTTATGAAAAAGTCGACCGTCTCGACATCTCAGCTTATCTCAACTGTTGCAGCCAACCACACTGAACTCCCCAAGAAGGTTACCAAGGAAGTTCTGCAAGAGTTCCTCTCACTCATCGAGCAGGAAGTTGTTGGCAACCACTCAAAAGTTCGCATCGACAAAGTCGGTATCCTTCAAGTTAAGGAGCGCGCAGCTCGCATGGGCCGCAATCCTCAGACAGGTGAAGAAATTCGCATTCCTGCATCCAAGAAAGTTACTTTCCGCGCTGCTAAGTCCCTTAAGGACGCAGTCGGCGTGAAGCGTGCGGCTAAAAAGAAGAAGTAATAAGACCTAGGACTTTCCGAACTCTTTAAAGCAGATGCGAACTCCCCATCCGGGGAGTTTTTTTTATTGGTGGCGAATGAGTTCCTCGACGAGGAAGATTTCCTGCTCACCTTTGCCTTTCAGACTTATTTTTCCAAGGTTCTGTCCCTTGATTCTGTCCTTTACGGCCTCAAAGACTGTCTTTGAAATCGCAACCCGCTGAGGTTTGGACGCTCCCTCAACCCTTGCTGCTGTGTTGACGGTGTCTCCCCAGATATCAAAAAGGAACTGTTTGTTGCCGACCAGCCCGCTGACCACCGGACCTGTGTGCAATCCAACTCGCAATTGCCAGCCTGACTCGTGACGCTTAGCGCAGTCAATCATGTTGAGGCCGGCCTGGATGGCGCGCAGCTCGATCTCTTCTTCATTGACTTCTTGGTTCAGGCCGATTGCGGCCATAAAGCTATCGCCAATGGTTTTGATCTTTTGCAAACCCTGCAATTCGGTGATTGCCTCAAATTCTGAAAAAAGGCTCTGCAGCAGTGAGAGAATCTTTACGGGGTCCTCATTGTCGCAGCTCTCGGTAAAGTTCACGATGTCACAAAATAAAACGCAGACCCGCTCATGTCTCTTGGGTTGGACCTCTCCGGTCGACTGCAGCTCATCTATAATGTCGCGCGGAAGAATGACCGACAGCAGCTCCTCAATTCTTCCCTTTTGGTAAGCCAGTTCACGAGCGATTGCCCGTTCACGTCTTTTGGCGGCCTGCAAATCGAGAGACGTCAGGACACGGGCCTTCAGAAATGCCGATTGAAATGGTTTGGGCAGCGAGTCGACCGCGCCTGCCTCGATGCACTCCGCAAGTTCTTCGGCATCGTCTGAAGCTGTCACGACCAGGACCGGTATTTCTTGATATTCTTTTTTGCCCTTGACCCGTCGCAAAAACTCAAGCCCGCTCATGTGCGGCATATGCAGATCCAAGAGGATCAGATCGAAGCCACCAGTGGCCAGCTCGGCAAGTGCATCCTCACCGCGTGTGAAAGTAGAAACGGACAGGTTCAGGCGTCCGAGAAACGTTCCGATCAGGTGGAGGTTGTGCGGCTCATCGTCAATCACCATCACGTGGCCGCGGGTTGCTGCATCGGATGCTTCGTTGACTGTGTTGACCTGAAAGTTGATTTCCTGTGTGCGCAGCTCAAGGCGTTGATCAAATGGTGAATGGCAACGCAGTGTGAG
>JBEDKY010000386.1:0-3933 GCA_041171905.1 Pseudomonadota bacterium | reverse complement strand
TTCGACAACGTGGAGAATCAGAGTGTCAGCAACCCAGAAAGTGCAAATCAGCCCACGTCCCGAGTCTCGTCCTTCACTGAAAGAATCAACGCGACTCTTTTCAAATGGCTGGCGGCTGTTCCTGCTTTTTCCTTTCTGCTGGCTTGCGCCAATGAAGACGCCTTCCACGGCAAGCATCCGCTTTGGGAACTTCTCCGAGGTACAGGCGGCAACGGTGGCAATTGAAGGGAGTTCGAACATGTTTATGGCAGCTGAACCCTATTACTTCCAAGACCTGTGCGTTCAAAAACGCATCGGCAAGGCAAAACCTAAGCATGCGGTGGTGTTCTTCCACGGCTTCCCCGGAGGCGGAACACGCGGGCTCGACTTGGGCGATGCACTCCACACCCATGCCGGAGTCACGACCTTGGTGGTTCAGTACGGCGGCCTTGGGCAAGGGCGTGGGGCGTTCAGCTTCCTCAATTCTGTGGAAATGTCGTTGGCGTTTGTGAAGAGCATCCAAGACTCCGGCGAATACGATAAAATCAGCCTGTATGGGGCTTCGTGGGGCGGCTTGGTGGCCCTCAATGCGGCCAGCCGCTTGGGCACTCAACTGGGCAGCTTGATGCTCGCCTCGCCCTTCAGCCTGCTCCCCACACCCGACTATGCCAAACAACTTCTCAAGGAATTGCAAACGGAAGAGGGCTACCCGCAAAGCCTGACCACCGAGGCGGCCTTGACCGACCTGCAGGTGATAGCGCAACACTACAACCCACGCACCACGGTGGGTGAGATTGTTGCCAAGGATGGCGTTCTTTTGATGCAGGCTAGAGTCGACACTCAGGTGCCTGCCATGGTGAACGAAACCCTGCGCCCGCTGTTCAAAACGGCACTGGATTATCGCTTGGTGGAACAAGACCATTCGTTTTCCAATCGCGATGCGCTCATTCAAACCCTGATTGAGTGGATCACCAGCCGTGATTGAATTCCTTGTCCGAATCATAAGCCGCATCAGGGCACTGAAGCATGTGAGCGTTGAAGGCTCTCAGGCGCGGTTTTTGTTTGCGAACAATGTGAATATCCGCTGTGCAAAGGGCGCAAGAATTATTGTGAAGAATGGCATCGTCCGTTTGGGATACGACCTTCCGGGGCTGTCAAAACATGCGAGCTTTGGCACAAGTGAAATCACCCTCGGGGAAAATGCCACGCTCGTGTTTGAAGGCGACGTGTGCATTGCACCTGGTGCAACACTGATTCTCGGCAAGAACGCGCAGTCGGTTTTCGCAGGGAATAATTTTGTGTCCTACAACTTCAAACTCATTTGCAATCGCATGTTCCGCATGGGCCGTTTCGCGAATGCCTCGTGGGGAGTGACACTCATTGACGACGACCTCCATCACTTTACGCGTGCCGACGGTAAAAAGCTGAGGGTGGCTTCGCGTCCGCTGGTTGTGGGCGACAACGTGGGCATCCAGATGAATGTGTCGGTTCCGCGAGGAGTGACGATAGGAGACAACTCTGTTCTGACATCGGGTTTGGTGTTGCGGCAAGACCTGCCTGCAAACATCACGGCCATTGGTGAAGTTTCTATGAAGGTGAAGCATGGAATTGGCTGCGGCCCGCTCTCCGGCCAGTGAACGGCGGTGGAGCTCATCACAAATCTTTTTTGCGATTGTAGCGCTGGGGTGGATTCCCTTTGTGCTGAGCGCAATGAGTTATCGCAGCGAGTGGTGGTTTCCGTGGCTCATTTCAGGGCGCGTGTTGTTCTTGGTGGCGGCTGTGTGTTTAGCTGTGCTCACCTATGCCGCTCCAAGGCTGCGCACTCATTCTGAGCTTATCTATTCGATGGCCTGCTTGGCGTTGCAGGCATCTTTTGGTGCATTGGAAGAACCGAGCAAGGTTGAGTTCTACAACTTCACGTCTGTGTTTCTGCTGATGATGGCTGTGTTCACGCGGCAGAGTTTCCGTGCGTGGTTGAAGTTCTCTTATGCGCCTGCGCTTGTGATTGTTGCTCTGCCGTTGCTGAGCAAAGATTCGGCTATGCTCAATTCTGTTGGGAAGTTTGTAGACACCCTGAGCCCTGTGGTGGCCTCGGCATTTGTGAGTCTTCTGATTGGCCACACCACCTGCCGGAAGAACGAATTGCTCCGCCTGAATGAAGAGCTCCGGCATGAACTCATGCAAGAACGCGACCATCAAAAAGAGATCATTGAGAAGCAGGCCAAAGAGCTCTCTGAATCCCGCATTTTTACAGAAATCGCCCAAGCCACACAAATGCTCGCACACGATGTCCGCAAGCCATTCTCGATGCTGCGCATGACGATTGACCACCTGCTGATGGCACGTACTTCAGAGGATGTAAAAGCCGTTGCTCAGGAATCTCTGCCGGAGGTAAGAGAGGCTCTCATTCAAGCGGATGCGTTTGTTCAAGACGTTCTTGATGTGAGATCCAACCTCCAAACCGAAAAGCAGTCGGTAGACCCAGCGCAAATTCTTGAAACCTGTTTTGGGAGTCTTCTGCGCGGAATGAGCGAGATTGTTCTGGAACGCGATTATCACCATTCTGCAAACATGATGGCCTCGGCGAATCATTTGAAGCGGATCGTTACAAATATCGTGACCAATGCATTGGAAGCGACCCAGACTCAGGGAACAATCCGCGTATCGACGCACGATGTGTTTCGAAATGGCGAAAGCTTTGTGCGGGTTTCGATTTGGAATTCAGGTCCTGCACTAAGCCAAGCTGAGATGAACGATATTTTTGAGCTCTACCACACCAGCGGCAAATCTGGCGGACACGGTATTGGCCTTGCGATTGTGAAGAAGTTTGTGAACGAACACCAAGGCCGCGTCTGGTGTGAAAGTGGCGAGAACGGAAACGGTGTGACGTTCAGTTTCGAGATTCCTGCGTGTCCAAAGGTAGAGGCTCAGGAAAAGTCGAATGAAGACGATGAGGCTGAGCTGATCGAAAGGCTTAATGCTGCACTGAGCCAGAGAGACTCCAAGATAAAAATTCTAGTTGTTGATGACGAACGCCTTTATCGCGATACCGCCGCACACATCATGGAGCACGATTTCTTCTCGCCTTGGCTCGATGTCCGAACGGCAGCCACACCGGCTGAAACTCGAACACAGGTGGCTGAGACTCAGCCAGACCTTATTTTCTTAGATGTGGATCTCGGCCGAGATCAGATTTCCGGACTCGACCTGCTCAAAGAACTCCGCCAATCTGGCTGCACATCAACCATCTGCCTGCATTCTAATCGCGCGATTGATGCACGGAGGGGAGAGCTGCGAAAGTATGGGGCTGATGCACTGCTTCCGAAGCCGATTTCAAGGGTGGAGTTGATGAGGTTGTTGGGGGAATTTTGAATTCTTGATTTTTCCAAACTTCAACGGACCCCCTTCTAAGCTGAATTCTTCGTTTTTCTCTGGTAGGATTTCTTGAATTTTTCTCTCTCCAACTGGTATTGCTTTTCTCTTTCCTCCCGCCCCCTCTTTCCGCCCGAATTGTCGGGGATTAAAATCCCACCAGCTGTGAATCTCATTCCGTCATATTTCTCCTGAATCTCGCGATAGAAGGACTGCAACTCATCGGGAAATTTGATCTTACAACCTTCATATTTGGAGCTATCGAATTCCCTGCTGTCAATTACATAAATTCTCTCCAGCTCTTCTTTCGAGTGTGCTTCAAATGTCTTCCATCTGCTTTTTTCACCACTCTTCGAATTTTCATTTTTCATGACAATCTCCCTTCGAAATACACACCCCAACTCAATTTGCCTTATTGACATTCAAATGGTTCGGCCGAGCAAATCAAGCGCTTTAGGAGATGTAATTACCAAGTGAAAATGTCAGGGGTTATCTCCCAAGCGATTATGTCAGTCCCCGGGGTTTAGACTGTCTCCTTCCAAGGAATGGGGAGGGGCTATGGCCAAGAAGGGGCTGATCGTG
>JBEDKY010000385.1:0-24163 GCA_041171905.1 Pseudomonadota bacterium | reverse complement strand
GTCCGCTATGCTACCTACCCCTGCACAGCCGCGGAGAGGTGTCGGAGTGGCTGAACGTACCTGATTCGAAATCAGGCGTACCGAAAGGTACCGGGGGTTCGAATCCCCCTCTCTCCGCCATGCAAAGCCCAAGCATCAGAAGTGCTTGGGCTTTTTGTTTTTGAAAATCGATTTGCGTTCAAGTGCGTTCAAATGTGACCGCAGGAAATCCCTGTGGGACGGCCGCGCTCGGTGAGCAGATCTTCAGGCTCCTCCTGATCAAAATCTAGTCAAACGACGGACTCCAAAAACGAGAGTCTCCTGTTCAGCTATCAATCAATTGTCATTGAGGCGCGGCAAACGCGAAATGACTGAAAACACCATTGCACTATATCACTATCCAGTATACCGATAATATCTGAAGGCCTGTCGAATGATCGTTAGTTTTTGTGATCAAGGAACCGAGGACGTCTTCCAAAGGATGGAATCTCGAGCATCGAGAAAGGGACTCCCTATTGCACTGCACCATATTGCCGCCAGAAAACTGGCCATGCTGAACGCTGCCCGATTTGTCGAGGACCTCAGAGTTCCGCCCGGCAATAGGCTCGAAAAACTGAAGGGAACTCTGGATGGTTATTTTTCAATTCGCATCAACGACCAATGGAGAATCATTTTTCGTTGGTCAGAAAACGCGAGTCACGACGTTCGAATCTGTGACTACCATTCCTAAATCCAAAAGGGGGCACTCATGAGCACTATTCACATGCCGAAAGTTCGAAACCCATTTCATCCTGGTGAAATTCTCGAAGAGGAATTTCTACATCCCAAAGGCATATCGCAAAGCGAATTGGCCCGAGCTTTGGGCACAACACACGCAGTCATCAATGAAATCTGTCGTGGCAAACGCGGAATCAGCGCTGCGATGGCTTTGAAACTAGCTAAATACTTCAAGATGAGCCCAGAGTTCTGGATGAACCTGCAAATGAACTGGGACCTTTGGAAAGAATGGGAAAGGCAGACCAAGAAGAAGAACGTGGGATGATGGGTTCGACTCTTCGCCGCCTCTTCGGCAATGCGGCACCAACAAAGACGACCTCTCAGCCTCCTTAAATAAGGCCAACCATGATTGAAACGTTTTATTCCGATGACCTGTTTGTGGAAAAGCGCACGGGCCGCAGCAAGGCGAACCATGCGGTGGTTTTCTTTCATAGCTTCCCTGGCGGGGGAACGCGCGGCATGGATTTGGGCGCAGCTGTCCACGAGCACGCAGGGCTGACTACCTTTGTTGTGAACTACGGCGGCCTTGGGCAGGGACGAGGCACCTTTGGCTTCCTGAAGTCAGTTGAAGAATCGGTGGCCTTTGTTGAGCAGCTGCGCCCCTGAGCTCTCCGCTCTTGCCCATGTCAAGACGTCAATGTTAAAAACTTACCACAAAAGCATCATCTTGTGGTAATTTTTTAACATGAATCAAAAATCAGCGAACAAGACAAAATCAAAACCTTCTCGAGAAAGAACTGCGAACTGGGACGCCGCACTCAGACTTCTGAAAAAGAAGCGACTGATGACTCATGCTGAATTTGCAACTATGGGAATCAGTGGAGTTAAACTTCGCCGTTCGACAGAAGCTGGTGAAATTCTTTCGCTCGGAAGCGGAATATACGCGGATGTATCTATCGATCCTTTTACCGCATCAGTGTGGGCAATTGCCAAGTACTACCCTCTCGCAGTGATCTCAGGATTCACCGCTCTGAATATTCATGGGCTGAGCAATGAATTCATCGAGAATATTGACGTTGACATCCCCCGCTCTGCAAGTATCCGCAACAAACTGCTCAAAGTTCATCGTGTCGCCGAAAAACGAATCGATGTAGTTATTCGACTCAAATATGAAGGAGTATCGATTCGGATTTACAACATAGAGCGGAGCCTTTGCGAAGCTTATCGTTTGGATCCGGCTGGCTCATTGTTTTTCCGCGCTCTCAAACGGTACGTTGCGCTCGGAAAAATCAGAATTTCGAAAATTCAAGAATACGACCTCGTTGCCAACACCAAAGTTCTCTTTCACCTGAGACAGGAGCTCGCGGATTGGTGACACAAACAAAAAGAAGTCAACACTCGCGCAAGCAAGAAGCTGGGCAACGAAACGCGGATTATTTGGTGCTCAAGCCTTCCTCAAGTATGTCATTTTGAGCTTTACAGAAAATCTCAACCGAGTTTCTGACGAAGTGATATTCTGTTGAATCCGAGATTCAATTTTCCCTGCTAGCATTCAAAGAAATTTCGCCTCGCGACAAACTTGGTGCAGCCTTAACGATTGGATATAGAACCGAACAAGGCGCCACCAATCGCTTTGAAGTCGATATGGTTTATGCTCTGACCACTGATTGTCACGACATCCCATCTCCTGTAAATCCCGACGTAAAAATCCGATCCGCAACAATCGAAAACATAGTCGTGGACAAAACCGCAGCTTGTCGGCGATTCGAATCAGGCAATACAAGGATGAAAGACTTTGATGACCTCTGGCGCATCAGCCGAAGCTCGATTGCCTGCAATCCAAAACGGTTGCTTGAGCTCTTAGAGAGCCGAGGAATACGGCCTACACTTGAACCGCACTGGATTCAGCCAGATATGAGAACTCTGTGGGCGGCTCATAGGAAGCGATACGGCGATTTGCCTGAAGATCTTGAAAGTCTGTTCTATGATGTCAATGTCTGGTTGGGCGATTTGTTCAAGCAAAAGAGATAATCTTGTCTGTGTCTCATCATCTCGGTGTAGGAGACATTTTCCCTCCGCCATCGGCCGCAGTGCTTTGCAGCCACGTGCGGCCAACGAGGGAACATAACCAAGGATGTCGGTGGGTGTTGGTGCGCGAAGTGCCTTTCGGAAGGCTCGAAGACGATTAAAAAGATTAATTGTTACGGAGATTTGAAACGACCTGCCTCAGCCCCCTCTCGAACCCAAGTCCGCTTCGCGATGTCTCGGACAGCTCAGAACGTCTCATTTCGTCGTCATTTCTGTTCAATATCTTGCCAATTCACGATCGCCAAGACTATACTCCAAAATATCGATGAGGAATTGGAGTATGTTCCAGCGAATCTGTAAGCCCTCAAAATCAAATAGCTTTTTTCTCTTTGGGGCGCGCGGCACAGGGAAAACGACGTGGGTTCGCTCGCTTTTCACTAGTGAAAAAATCCTCTTCATCGATTTACTCCTACCACGTGTTCAACAGCAGCTTGCGCTTCGTCCAGATGACCTGATTGGTATGGTCGAAAGCGCAAAACCCGAATGGGTCATCATCGACGAAGTACAAAAAGTTCCAAAAATTCTTGATGTGGTTCACTATCTCATCGAGAAAGAGAAAATTAAATTCATTCTGACGGGCTCAAACGCAAGAAAACTCAAGAAAGATGGTAGCAATCTTCTCGCCGGTCGAGCTTTTTTTCGCGAAATGTTTCCGCTGACTTTTGCTGAAATTGGAGTTGAGCACTTCAATCTATCCGACGCGCTTCATTTCGGAACTCTTCCACAAATATACTCATTCGAGAACACTGAAGAGAAACAAGAGTATCTCGAAAGTTATGCGCACCTCTTTTTGCGTGAAGAGATTGCCGCTGAGCAGATCATCAGAAAGATCGATCCATTTCGAAAATTTCTGGAAGTTGCAGCTCAGGCAAACTCAAAAATCATAAATCACTCCAACATCGCAAAAGCCTGCGGAGTTGATAGCAAGACTGTCCAAAACTACTTTCAAATACTTGAAGATACACATCTGGGTTTCATTTTGGAGCCGTGGATTCCAAGTGTTCGAGAGAGAGTTATGCGACACCCTAAATTCTATTTTTTTGATTTAGGTGTTTGCAGAGCGTTAGCAAGACAGTTGGAATCGAGGCTCACCCCAAGCACCAGCCTTTATGGAGATCTCTTTGAGCAATGGATCGTACTGGAAGTGATTCGATGGGCACGCTATTCAAGTCGCAACATTCAATTGTTTTACTACCTGCCTCACGGCGGAAAAGAGATTGATCTTGTAATTTCCCGGCCCGGACAAAAAATCATTTTGGTTGAAATAAAATCCACCGAATTGGTCGAGGAGCGCCATATCGAAGCACTGAAGTCCTCAGGATCACATTTTGAAAATGCAATCAAAAAATGTGTCAGCAATGATCCCATTGCGAAGAAGTTGAACGATGTGGATTGTGTTCATTGGAAGGATTTTCTGAAAGATCTTTATAGTTCAGTCTGAAAACACGCGACAAAGGCTCTGAACCATTTCATACCGAACAATTGATTCTTCTGTCTCGATCGTGTCACCGGTTCGCCAGCAAAAGCAATGCGCTGATCCCATTGTGCCAATCACGTCAACCCGCCGAGGCTCAGCTGGGAATAAATCCTTGTACAATGACGATCTGAAATTGCGCCACCCCGGAACGTAAGACGATGGCTTCCTGATACCCTGGCGAATGAAAACAGGCTTGCGCGGCAGCGTAACTAGGAAACTCGATCAGATAGGGCCGTCCTGGCACCGAACCCTCGACAACAACCGCCACGTCGCCGCGTGCGAGCACGCGGCCACCATGAGCAGCTATCAACGGGCCCGCAACTGAAGTGTAGCGACCAAATTGTGAAGGATCTTTAACTTCAGCAAAGACGATCCAGTAGCCTTTGGCTTCATGGGTAGATGAATTGTTGGAATTTGAGTTTGTCATGCTTTTATTTTTCTCCCTGTGGGTCTTCTATAAGTTCCGCAACTGCAGCAGAGTCAGGAAATTAAGTTAAGGTCTAAGGTCCGAGTCATCAGGTTTGATTAGATGTGCTTTTATGAGCGCTTCAGGCTCGGCGCCAAGCCGGGAGTCCAAACGGGGTAATGACCACAGCAATTACCCATATGATCGGCCCCCCAACAGAACCAGCATTGAGCTCAATGACGCCAGGCACCACCATTGCAAATAGGAATGTTAGGTCCGCGATACCGATGACGACCAGTCCCAATAAATAGCCTATCCATGAGGCCCGCTTGAGAATCATCCACGCCACAAAAAAGCCCAGAACACCATAGCCACCTACATCGATACAGAAATTCAGAATTAAGTGGCTGTGTGCAAGCAGCGTGGTGGAATCGGTGGCTTGAACAAAAGCCGCACGCGGCACCGCACTGCCCCCAATCACCATGCTCCACAACCCCGGAGCTCCAGCCGTCAGAAACTGACGCACGCCTTCAGCTCCAACCCAAACGTGCAGAACACTCCACAGAACAAACAGCCAGGCACCCACTGTGGCAGGCCATTCAACAGAATTTGACCTTTGCATTGTTGCTCCTTTCAAGTCGTCGGTTAAACCAAATCAAGCCTGCCACTGCGCCAAGGTTTCGGCTGCGAAGTCTGCATACGAGCGTGGTCTGCGGCCCAGCAACTGAGTCATCTTCTCCACATCGGCAGCCGTGGCGGCCATGCCGTCCGAGCAAAAACGATCCAACATCAGCCGCATATCCATGGCCATCCAACCTGGCGCGTGTTGGGCAAGCTGCGCCTCGAAAGAGGTGGTGTTACTTCCTGTGTAGTTAACCGACTTGTTCAACAAACCAGCCCAGATCTTGGCGATACCTGGCCCAGTGAGTGCGTCGGGTCCAACCAGATGGATGACCTCGGTCGGCTGTGCCTGTGCTGCTCGCTCGCGCTGCAACACCGCACCTGCTGCCACCTCGGCAATGTCCCTCACGTCGACCATCGAAACACCCTTTTCACCGATGGGGAATGGATAAAGGCTTGGCCCGAGCAAGGCATCTTTGAAAAAGACTGCGTCGTTCTGCATGAAACAGTTGGGACGCAGGATGGTGGCAGGGATCCCCATCTGAGCAATCATCCGTTCGACGGTGGACTTGGAAGTGAAATGCGGCACGTTGGTAAATGACTCGCCATTGAAAACGGAGAAATAGACAAGACGCTTAACGCCCGCTTCGCGAGCCAGGTTGAGCGTGAGCAAGGCTTCAGTTAACTCTTGCGTCGAGACGGCATTGAGCAAGAAAAGCGTGCTCACACCTTGAAGGGCTTTGCGCATAGACTCAACATCGAGCATGTCGCCCGCTACGACAGTGACCCCGCTTGGAAATTTTGCCTTGCCCGGATCGCGCGTGAGTGCGTTTACTGTCACGTTCTGTTTGGCAAGTTGATTGACAAGCAGCGAGCCGATGGTACCGGTTGCGCCCGTGATCAGAATTGTCATGTCGCTTTCCTTTTTCGAGATTAAGCCGGAGAAGTTCTTGTTTGATGGTATGAGCATAGGGTGACAAATCCACTCAGGAAACAACCAAACATGAGACGGTGCGTCCCAAATATGGAACAGTTATGAATCTCGATGACCTGTCTGATTTTCTGCTGGTCGCAACCCATGAGAGCTTCGCCGAGGCCAGTCGCGCGAGCGGAAAACCCAAGGCAACACTCTCGCGTAAAGTGATGGAGCTGGAGGCCGCGTTGGGTGTGCGGCTGTTCGAACGCGGTGCCAGGACAGTCCGCCTCACGGAAGAAGGTGCGCTGCTGCTTGAGCGCACAGGCGGACCCATGCGTGAGATAGCCGAAACCGCTGCAGTGCTGCGTGATGGGCACACGCATCCTCAAGGACTGCTGCGGGTCAGCGTGCCAACACTCTTCGGGCAGGTCATGATGGGGCGGCTTTCCGCTCAATTCACATTGGCCTACCCAGATGTAAAGTTGGCAATCACGGTGGAGGATCGGCAAGTTGACTTGGTGAGTGAGGGCTACGACCTCGTCATTCGCGTCAATCCTGAGCCGAGCTCTGAACTTGTGGGTCGCTGTTTTGCGCGGGATCAGGTGCTGATCGTGTCGACGCCCCAACTGAAAAAGCGGTTCGCGCGGGTTGGCGTCAAATCTTCCCAACCTTTGCCAGTCATCACTCGAACATCGCCTTCAGAGAGCGGCACTTGGAAAATAACTGGCAAGGACGCAAGGGAGATCACGGTCAAAGTCGTTTTACAGCTCCCCCTGTTCTCCATGATTCGCGATGCCGCGCTCACGAGCCTTGGAGCAGCACGACTTCCATATCTTATCGTAGCAGATGACCTGTCCGCAGGCCGCTTGGTGTCATGGGGTTCAGCAACCGAGCAACCGTCTGAGTTGTGGGTGCTTCACACCAGTCGGCGTCTGCCCAGTGCGAAGGTAAAGGCCTTCATGAACTTCTTAGGGGCGGAACTGCGGAAGGTCTGATCTTAACCTTTCAAAAGGCGTCCCAAACTCTGCGAAAGTGAGAACAGTTCAACCCTTCCAGAACTTCGATTTGGGAGACCAGAGCTCCTGAACGAATTCCTGCCAAGGGTAAATCCAGATGTCTTCTTTTTCGAGATATCTTTTTTGTGAATCCTGCGAAACGACCACGTATTTTCTACAGATTTTCTCTTCCTGCAAAGCAATCAATCCGCTCAAGTGTTTCTTTTGCACGTTGGTGGTCGATTTCACTTCAATTGCGACATCATTGATAATGAAGTCGACCTCATAATCTCCCTTGAGCGTGCGCCAGAAATTCATTTCCAAGCGGGGAGAGTGATAATCACGCCAAGCAATGCGCTCAAGAAAAATGAATTGCTCGAAAAACGTTCCGAAATCGTCATTCGCCTTTGAAATCCGCGGAAGCTTGCGCAGGAATCGAACAATTCCCATATCAAAAAGATAGAATTTGGGTATTTCGGTTGCTTTGCGCTTGATCGTTTTTGTGAACGGAGCGAGTTCATAGCCAATTAGCGTATCTTTGAGAATCTGAAAATAATTTGTCACCGTCTGCCGCGACATCCCCGTGTCAGATGCTATGGCGCTGTAGTTGAGAACCTCTGTGTTACAGCACGCAGCAACTTCGAGAAATCGACTGAATGCAGGTAAGTTTCGCGACACACCTTCGGCAGCGATTTCTTCTTGAAGATAGCGCCCCACATAGGCTGCGAGATCTTCGTCAGGAAATTTTGAATGAATGATAAACGGAAGTGTTCCGCGATACATTGCCTCTTCGAGAGAAAAATCGGGAATCTCCATTGCCGAAAACGCATGTAAATTTCGCGTCCGCGCTCTGCCCCCAAGAAGATTGGTACCCATGCGTTTGAGCTTGCGTGCACTGGAGCCCGTCAGCAAAAAGCGATTGCCCTTTTCTTCAATTTGAAGGTGAACGTCGTTGAGGATTTCGGGTATCCGCTGAATTTCGTCGATCACAATCAACGCATTCTTCAATTTCATGCCATTGATAATCTCGTTCAATCGCCCTGGGTGCCGGCTGTAGTCGAAGTAAACCGACTGGTCCAAGAGGTTGATAACGAGGGCGGGCGTCTCGCTGAGTTGATTTCGAATGAATGAATTCTTGCCCGTTTGGCGAGGCCCAAAAAGGAAGCACGATTTGCGGGTGGCTCAACGTTGCCGATCGGCAATCACTGATGAGGAACTTGAAGTCCTCAAACCATTGGGAGTTCAGAAGCGTTGTGAAGGATTGATTACTTTGTCTTTAAAAGAGATTCGCCTTCGCACTCTGCATACATCAACAGGTATGTTTGGCTGAACTTTCTTGCTTCAGACTCGATCATAGCTTTTTTCTCAGCCTCCCATCTTTCATCTCTCATAAGAAATGGGCGTTTGAGCCGAGCCGTGCGCAGTTTTGCAATGGAGCGATCAAGTAGACTGGCATTGGAGATCGGTTCACAAATCTTTTCCTTGAACTCTGTCGCCTGTTTTGGGGAATTGCCACCGCAATAAAGATTTGCTGCAGTCATAAATTCGGCCGCAAGCCTTTTCATTGTATAGCCAGAGTCTGGTTTCAGTTGGCCATCTTCCTCTGAGTCTCCTTGTGTGGCGATTGTCTGAAAGTCGGGCTGGCTCGTTTTATAAGATTCACAGAAACCGAGGGAGCCAAGACTACCACCCATGGGTCCCGTTCCCGAAATGTTGGCTTTTTGCTCTGTCCGCTGCGGAGAACAGGCTACTACTGTCATCATAAAAATGAATGCAGGAATAATTCTCATTTCATCATCCTATTCTGTTGCTGATTTCGTACTGCTACACATTGATATTTGAATCTCCTCACCACAATATCGATTACTTGCGGATTTAGATAGGCCTAGCCCCACGTCAATGGAACCGCAGTTGGCCATTGACAATGACGAAACTCTAGACACTTCTCAAAACATCAAGGTGCCGAAATAGTGAACCTTTTATTCGGCACGCTCCTTGCATCGGACCCGTCGGAAGGTCGCTTAGAAACCTATTTTTGCGGCTCTCGTGCCTCGCACTAGGCCCGTTCCATAATCATCCGCAACTGCAAGGAGTTCCACATGAAGTTTAATGTCGCTGTTTCTGGAGTTGTTTTGGCTACTGTTGCGTTTGGTTGCAAGACTCAGGAACGAAGCGAGACCAATGGCCTCTTTAGCGGCCGAAATCAAGCTGCAACTGTCAGAGTCAAGCAGCCGATGTCCACATCGGGCCGAGTCGTTATTGGGACCAATGAAGACATCCCAAGAAGTGAGCGCGGCGCGCTTGGAGTCCTCACGCCGGGAGTTTGGTTCTGCGGTGATTTTAACATTCAAAGAGGTCGATCGAAATTCGAAGAAGTCGGTGAGCCAATCTTGTGCAACACGATTGAAAAAGACCTTGCAGAATACATGCCGAAGACGTCACGCATTCCGCATTCCCTGTCGAAAATTGAGTGCAAGAAAGGCTCAAAGCAGCACGAACTTGATTGTGCGGTTCAGGAAAAAAGAATTCCAATTGGTTCGATGTATCCGCTCAAACCCGATTTGACGACAAAACTGACTCTCACCGGTGGATTCAATCCGAAGCGTATTATTATCGGTAATCCAACGAGCGTCCGCTGGGATAAGTGGAGCGCTACACCGAGCGTTACATCAAGAGACAGCCTTTTTTGCGAACGTTATGTGAAGAACGACAAAGGTGAAATGGTTGCGATCGATAACATGGACGATACGGGACTGAGTGGATCGCAAACGGCGCGCTGTTTCGGGTCGCGTGAAGCGCTCTTCAAGAATCTCGATCTTGCTCTTGTAAAGAAGCTTGCAAAACGAGTCAAAGTGAACGGTGTAGATGAGCTTGTTGTTGGCAACTTGATTCGCGTCGGTTCGGAATCGGATGAGGTTACCGTTTTGACTCTTCAAGCCCGCGAGGAAGAGCTCCGTTGATTCGCATCAGGAACGCTTAAATGGGCTGCTCGATTTTCCTCGAGCAGGAAATCCCCACCAACAGAATGTGCCCCTCGGGTTAGCCTTTGCTAGACCTGAGGGGCGCATTTGTAGATCAGAGCCTTTTCAGTTTTGATCACTTAAAAAACACCCACAAAATTCTACCTCAAACCTTTGTGGGTGCTTGGCAGGTTGGGCTCAGTAGCGACCGCCGCCGTATCCGCCGCGACCGCCGCCGTATCCGCCGCCGCCGCCGAATCCACGGCCGCCTTGGCGAGGCTCTTGTGGGCGAGCTTCGTTTACTGTGAGCTGACGACCATCAACTTGCTGGCCGTTGAGTTGAGCGATGCTTTGTTGAGCAGCTTCAGCAGATGACATCTCAACGAATCCAAAGCCCTTTGAGCGGCCTGTTTCGCGATCTGTCACGATGCGTGCAGAGACAACTTCACCAAACTGCGAAAAGAGACCAGCCAGGCTGTCTTCGGTAGAGTTATAAGAAAGGTTGCCGACGTACAATTTTGTATTAGCCATGGTATCTCCAATGAAAAGAAAATCCACGGCACCGTAAACAAGAGCAACTGACTCGATGAATAGCTGTGGAATTCTCCCAGACCGATTCCTAACACACCTGGTGAGAAAGGGTATAGGAAAGTGACGCCGAGTGCTAAAATTTTGGCCAATTTGAGCATTTAGGATAGATTTTTCTTCGGAACCCCCAATATTACTGAAGTATTCTCCCAGAATCCCTGCTCGTTCGCCGGGGCCGGGCCGTTTGGCTCCAGCCTGGCTAGCCGTGTTCGACATTTGCTCCCGTCCCAAAACTGCTGCAATCGAGCGGACTTGGAACTGCGCGCATTCGCAGGCATCTTTATTCCAGTTCAATCTTCCATGGCCTCGATTCGGGAGTTCAGAGCCAATCAGCGCGCCTTTAAAAATCGGGAATCTCCGTTGCGCTAAATTCGCTGTCGCGATTTTCAATGGTTTCGCCGTTGCTCATCTGCCATCCCTGATGAGGAGCTTAAAATCCTCGCCAAGAAAATCTTCAGGCTCCTCCTGATCGAAAACCAGTCATCCTACGACCTCCACAAACGAGACAGACCAGTTCAGGTATCAGTCGAATGTCAATGTTACGGGTCAAGCGCGAGAAAACTCACAATGCTGAATGCTGCCCGATTTGTCGACGACCTCCGAATTCCGCCCGGAAATAGACTCGAAAAACTGAAAATGACTCGATAGCAACACAGCAACACCAAAATACCACGTCGAGATGCAGTCAGGAGTATGAGAGCTTAAAGCAGGAGGGCGCGGCGAAAACCGATGTCTGATGCCTTCGTATTGCCGTCGAATGACAAAAAAGCAAAAAAAGGGAACTATTTCGGACCCAAAGTAAATGGGTAGTTCACTCGCACATTGCCTCCACCGCGAGGCATGGGGAATTGCCATTGCTTGATCGATTGAGCAACGCACTGCTCCGTCGGCGGATGGTTTAAAGTGGAGTTCGCAATTTCAGAGCGACTGACTCTTCCGTTCGCCCCGATTTCAAAGGAAGTCATGATACGACCTTTGAGATTCGGGTTTGTCTGCAATGAACGTTCGTAGCAGGCTTTAATTTGTGGAAGGTTAGAGCGAATGACTCCCTCCACTTCTTCCCTGCTCAGGTGTCCTTCAGCAGGCTTCTTAGCCGGCGCAGGATTAGTATTCGTAGATGGCACGTTCGCAGCGGGATCGCTTACCGGTGTATTGCCCGGCGAGATGCACCCAACCAAACATATGAAAAGAATAACCGGGCAAATCTTCCCAAATAGCGAACGCTGCGCGCTCTTTTGCATGTTTTTCCTCATCATGTGCCGAAAGGTTTTCTATTGTTCATGGTCAGCATCCAGAATAATGGTTTGCTCGGGCTTTACCAATCGAACCAGCAATAAAAATGTAATGAACCGGTTGAATTTGCCCAGCTTCGACGTCTAAAAGCAAGTATTGCCATCAATGACTCTTTAGGAACTCTTCAACGCTCGCGCGCGACAATGATGGATCAAAGTGACCTAGAAAGAACATCTTCAGATCGCGAGCATCGTTGTCTAGAAACTCATTTATCATTTTCGAATTTCGTTCGAGGTCGCGGATGTAGAAAAGGCAGGATGCCGAGATTGATTGCCTTTTCTACACAGATTCGCCGTGCTTCGCAAAGGGCGATCAACTCATCATTCAATCATTTTCTCAACCCACTATGATTCGAAATTGTAGCTTCATAGCCCTTTTCCTGCACTTGAAAGAATACCTTTAGGTACTGACCGACGCCGATTACGGATTTTGTGCAAGAAGAACGAGCTATGAGTGCGCTGAAGGACGAAAAGCTCAACCAGGTACATCTCTTCATCACTCGTACGAGAACGATGTCAGAATTCTGACCGCGCCGCCGACCTTTGTTTCCCGAAGTTATTGAAATGGATGCAATTGGAATAACTCGGCCGAGTCCGCCAGGCGTTATTCTACACGTGTCGTTCATTGAAAAAGCCCTTGAACCAACTCCCCTGTCCCGAATCTTGTATAATAGGATTCGACGACACCATTTCACACAATTCTTGGCTTCACATAGTGCTACCCCAGTAGAAAGAAGTCATTTTTGAGTGCCCGGCTTTGGAGGCTCGATGCTGGTCAAATTGCTCATAGCGGCGCTTTCATTCGCCACAGCAGGCTGCGCGCCCAAAAAAACAATGAGCGAAGCGCTGAATTCCAACACCATAGACTTCGCCCAGAGCATTTCGTCCAAGGCAGATTTTATGAAACTTGTGGGGCAAGTTTCTGGCTCAGAGCCCATGGTCAAACTCACCGTGTTGAAAAACAGCGGCGACATCTATTACCAGAACACGGGTAAGTACAGCTTCCATCTTAACTTTCTAAAAGACAAACTCCCAAACTTTAAAACGCTCACGATGACGGGTTTTGAGCAGCTCATTTTCTCCGAACCTCCCTCTCTTTTGGCGGGAGCAGTGTATTGGCTCGATGCCTTTGAGGCGCCGGATTTACCGAGCCCCGGAGCGGTTGGATTCAATATCTATTTTGCTACAAAAGAGGGTTCACCTGCATTTAATCCAGAGTATGTGGCTTTGGTTCACAAACGCATGTCCGAAACAATCTCCTACCCACCCGAGAAGATTATATACTTTGCTGCCTTCGATTCTCCCCAAACATTTCTAAAACAAAAAATATTGTTGTCACGAAAGGGAATAAAGTCGTACCCGATAACTGCCATTCTGGGAAAATCGGACAAACCCCGCGTGTATAACCCTGGCAAAAGCTATGGCTATCTGCGTTCCATAAGCCCGGCAGAAATTGAAGCCGGTCATTACACGTCGAAAGATATTCTCTTGTTTGATGAGGTTCCTATCGACATTGGGCCGATCGCAGGTGTGATATCTTCACGGCCACAGGTTCCGCACTCGCATGTTATTTTTCGAGCTACCAACCTCAAAATTCCAAACATTTTCATTCCGAACGCACGCAGTCTTCCGGGCATCGTAAAAAACGTAGGAAAGCTTGTGGAGGTTTCGGCCACACAAGACGGTGACTGGAGCATAAGAGGCGAAAATGAAATTCCAGATATCGAAACGCTTGCGAAAAATTATTTTGAAAAGCGCATTCCAGCTCTTCCGAATCCCCGAGCCAATCTGAAAGAATTTGGCTTTTTCAACATATCCAACATCGCACCAACAGCCTCGCTCACAGAGCGGTATGGAAGCAAGGGGACAAACTTCGCAATCCTCGATACAGCTTTGCGAGCAAAAGGCATAGAGAGGTCATTCACAAAGGGTGCTTTTCTTATCCCTTACAGTTTCAACGCTGAACACATGTCTAACAAAATATCCAACTCGATCTGTCAAAAGGCTTCAGAGAAGTGTTCAAAAATCCATGGCTCCAATTGCGAACCTGGTTTTCAGGCGTGCACGACTGTCGCAGATAAAAAAGGAAGTCTGCGTGATTTCGCGTTCACAATAGCATCACCGTCATTTACCACACAGATGCTCAGCAACGGAGGCGTACGAAAAGCGTCCTTGGAAATACTTCGATACACAATATCAAAAACCGAGATGATTCCCGAGCATCTGACGAAGATTAAAAAAGAGCTTTCATCGCGATGGGAACCGAAAACCCGTATCCGATTTAGGAGCAGCTCAAACGCTGAAGACTTGCCAGGGCTGACGGGTGCAGGTCTCTATTCATCCCATTCGGGATGCATGGCTGATGAGGGGATTACGAGTGTCGGCTCAAGTGCATGCGCGACCCAACTGGAACTCAGCCGAACGCGCACACGCATTGCGAAACTACGTGATATGAATGATCCAAAGTTGGCAAACATAATTGTAGACCTGGAAAAATCGATCACCGACAAGGATCCCGTCGCAGACGCAGTACGCAAGGTATTTGCTAGCTTGTGGAACGAACGTGCATTCCTCTCTCGTGACTACTACGGGATTCCACATGATAAAATTTATATGGGATTGCTTGTCCATCCATCCTTCTCCGACGACTCCGCCAATGGAGTTGCGATCGTGGAAGAAGATAAAAGTGGAATCAGAGCTGACATTGTTGTTCAAATCGACGACGTCAGCATTACCAATCCGGAAACGCCGGGCGCCATTCCGGAAGAGGTTATACTGACAACATCCGGAGGACTGAAAGATCTTAAATATATATCCCGTTCAAACCAGATTCCCGAGGGAGCCACAGTTCTTACACCGACTCAGCTCGAAGAGCTTCTCAAACAGCTCAAAATCATTTTCGAGACGTTTCATTCTTCTGGACTTAATACGACAGGACGAATGGACATTGAATTCAAGCGGAACGCTCAGGGACAAATCCAGATCAAACAAATGCGAGCGCTTTAAAAAGATCTGTATTTGAGGGAACCGACTACTGGCCAGCAATTTTCTCAGCGTGAATCCATCTTTCATTGCCATACTTCACGCTTGTTGTAACTTTCGGAAGATTGTATTTTCTTTCATAAACAACCTCGGGAAGCGTCAGAGTTAGGAAGTCCTTTGAGTTGTGATGTGAAAATGAATACTTGAGCACTTTATTCAATGCGTCGCCCCGGAATTCCCGAAGGCCGCGCGCCGAAACTGGCAATTTAACGCTGTTGTCAGAGACCGCAACACGAACAATTGTGTAGACTTCGCCCGATATATTCCTGGTTTTTGAACACCGATCAACATCCAGCTGAGCACTCCCAATTTCAAACGATTCCGTTTTAAGAACTTCGTCGAACTGGCAGGGGCCCTTTGTAAATGGGTCTCCATCCACCAACTTACCAGCGATCCAGGATTCGCCCAGAGCTGTTAAGCGGCCAGTGTTATCCTGCGCCACCAACGCAGCAACAGCAAAACCGTTCTCGCCCTCGCCACCGCCTAAAACAACAAAGCTTGCTAAGCCTTTGGAGAGAGCGGAGGAGTTTTGATTAAATTCGAATCCTGAATAGTTACCAGACATCAACTCAAGAAAATCGCCACTTTTGGCTTCGGGCCCAATTTGCAGGATATCTTTTTCGGGAAATCCGCCTTTTCGGAAGACGACAATGTTTTTGAGGGAAGTTGCTCCCGTAATGTTTGACATGCAAAAGTCGAGACGAACATTTTGATCTGCGTTTGCCATTGCAAATTTTTCGTTTTCAGCAATGCGTGGAAAAAGCGAAGGGTTGACTTTCACCCCACCCGGGAGTGCTTGCAGCATCATCGGATAAAGGGTCTCATCGGCGGCACATACGTTCTCAGATGTTCCGGCGGTATTCTGAACTGTGGCCTGTGTTTTGTTCAAAACCTTACACGCAATAGAAACGACTGAAAGACCCAAAGCAGATACCATTTGTAACTTGTTCATGAAAATTTCTCCGGCTTCCTCGGCGCTCGGCGGAGCACTCAAGAGGGGTGCAAAGCAAAAATCGCACCAGGGACATCCCCACTCGAAACCCCCAAAACTATTGACTGTTATAACCTGCAAACCGCTTGAAATAGGACCGCGATGTAAAAAATCTGCACAGCGTTGTTCAAGTTTGGAGCTTAAAAAGCCAGGACTGCATTTTTCTTTGTCGCGTTACTTGTTTCTTACGATCGCAATGATCTCGCCATAGCCCTGTTCAAGTTGAATATTCTTTCCGGGAACAGCGCTCGAGACCGCCCAGTTCCTGAGGTAATAGCAATAAGCTCCGGGTTCAACAGAATCATCTATCCCCCTCGGAGTGATCACCATATGATGCATGTCTCTGGTGATGTTTTGCATGACGGGAATGGTTATATTGACGATTGCTCCATTCGAACTCACTCGAATTATATTCCATCCCAGTCCGACATTCTCCCCCACCCCGTGAGATGTGGTAAATTCCGCTTGTGCTGAGATATCGACGTATTGGTTCGCTGCAACATTAAAGCATACACCGTACGAATTTGCAGTAGCCTGAAAGCTGCCATCGGTGATGCCGAGATCGTAAAAAAGCTCCTTTCGCGAACGATAAATTGTGTCTTTTTTTGCTACCGACTCCTGACTGGTCGCTGGAGAGGTGGATAAATTTGAGTTTTCTGATTGCCCTTTTTCATCTGCCTTCTTGGAATTATCTTGCGTAGGCTGGGAATCCGTTTTGATTTGCGCCTGGGACGTTGTAAATCCACTGTTCTTTTTCTCGGCAGCACTGTTATCACAGGCTGCGATGAATGTTGAAAAGAGCCCCAAAAAAACAAATTGACGATAAATCATGGTTACTTCCTCCTGAAACGCTTTCGGCAAAATTCGTAAAAAGTTTATTTTTTAATTTTTATTGCGGATATTGCTCAACGTTTCAATCCGGTACCAAAATTTGTTTCAAATATGGGCAACAAAGATATTCGCAAAATAGAAATGTTTCATCGGCCAAAATGGATGCTACGAACCAAGCTCATCGCACATTCAGTTTTCTTTTGAAATCTGCACTGCCTCGAGTTCAATTCAGAAGGAGAATCAGGCTCAGTCAATTGGTCTGACATATCGGGTGATCATTCTCACACGAACATAAGCACTGACGTCGTTTCGCTCCGCAGTGCTACCGCTCGGCAGATTGCTCGCAAAAAAATGCGGACCCCAGTTTGCAGCTTGGCTAGCTGATAGGAGTCTGGACACCGAACCGCCATCGGCGGCATCCGCACCCAGATTGTAGGTCCAACATGCGGAATAGTGCTGGGTAATCTCTCCATACGCTTGTGCGCAGTTGCCGCGCTGCGTGTCGAAATCCGCATCATAAGACGCCCAGCCTGCCGCCAATTGAGAGTCATAAACACTCCGGTTTCCTGAAAGAAACTCGGGGTTGATAATTTTCATGTTTGACTTGTTAATGCCGCCGATCCTTGCCGAAAAAATAACCCGCTCTACGCCGTCTCCGCCCATAACGGTATCGGTGACGAGAAGCCTTTTACCGGGTTCAATCTCGTACGCGCTTGGTTTGTAGCAGTTGCCAGAATTGCAATCACCCTTGTCGGTGAGTCGTTCTGAATATGAAATTCGAAAAAATTTACGAGGTGTTTGTAAATCAGACGCGTTGATACCGTTTGTGTTCGCAACACTGCGGTAAGCAACTGTTCCATATTTTGACTTTGGTGTAATCCAAAGCGCAGCATCCTCTGTAAAAAAACTCGGAGTCCTTTCTTCAAGTGGCTTAATGTATCGAGTGATTGCCTTCACCCTGACGTAGGATGATGCGTCACCATCCATTCCCTTTGCACCGACAGGAAGAGCCGGTTTGTAAAAGTGAGGACCCCAGTCGCCGTCGAGGAGGTCTCCTTCCGCATCGGCGCCCAAATTGTAGTTCCAGCAACTGCCATAATGTTGTGTTATCTTACCATATGCTGCTGCACAATTCCCTGAATGGGAGTCAGCGTCATAGTCGGCTGAAGACCACCCCATGGCCAGCTGCTGCTCGTAAATAAATTTATTTCCTGTCTTGAAAGACGGGTCAATAAACGACATCGTTTCTTTGTTGATTCCACCCACAGTCGCCGTAAAGAGGACGACCTCACGACCGTCTGGATTCGTGACCGTATCAGTGATCAGCATTTTTTTACCCGGATGGGACAAGTAACGACTTGGATTATAGCAATTCCCTTGCTTACAGTCGCCTTTGTCCTTGAATCTGTCCGCATATGCGATTTGAAAAAATTTGCGGGGATTTTCAGACAAGGGGGCTGTTTTTCCTTTTCCGTTGCCAACACTTTTATAGACAATGGTGCCATGGTCTGTGATTTGTTCGCCTGAAAAGCAACCTTGAGTGAGAAATTCGCTGACAAACGGAGTCATGATTTGGTCGCCGGGCGCACCGATGAGCTCGGACACCTCTTCGTGGTTAATACTCTGAGCATTGATGACCGACACACTGTTCGTCTTTTCTTCAAGAGCACTTTTAAAATTCTCAAGCTGTCCCTGGCGTGCAAGATCTCCTCTCTTGGCAAGCTGAACGGATATGCCGTATTCTTTGATGTAGTTGATAGGCGAGGCGAAAGTCCACGCCGTCGGGTCATCACCGAATGCGTTACGATATACGAGTAAGGGTTGGCCTACTGCCGTCTGCATGAATTCATCGATATTGTAGGCTTCGGTGTCGTAGCTGCCCAGACAGCGCAGGGATTTTGCATTCCAGTTCGAAGTGGATCTCTCGATGAATCGCTGATCCATGGTTACAAGAGCAGCTAGATGTGCACCCGCGGAATGTCCAAGTAACGCAATTTTCTGCGGGTTGCCACCATGCTGTTGGATGTTCTTGTGCACCCATGCCACAGCCGCGCCGACGTCGTTGGGATGATCGGGGAATTTGATACGATTGGGATTCAGTTGAGAGTCGATTTTCAGGTTGGGAGAGAGTCGATAGTTGACGCTCACAAAAGCGTATCCCAAAGAGTTGACGAATGTCGCCTTGCTGTCGATGTTAGCCTTATCGCCAATCATCCAAGCACCGCCATGCACCCAAATCACCACAGGTACTCCCTCGCAGGGATTGGAAACGGCAGGCATGTAGATATCGATCGCGTTTAAATTTTGCTCCACCCCACTTATGGTTTGGTAGGCGACGTTCAAGAGTTGTTTTGCGGGCAGTGCAGGTTTGCTGCAGCTGTTCGTAGGACTACCGTTCTCATTGGATTGTGTATTGGCATCCCCAGTATCCGATGGTGTCTGGGAAGTTAAACCGAGTTCGGGCACGCCGTTGGAATCGGAGCGGGAGGCGCTAGAAGGAGGTTTTGCAGGGGATGCGCGTTCCTGAGTTGAACTGTGGTCTGAGGCACACGAGCTCAACAGCAGTGCGCCTAACAGTGTTATTCCCAGCAAACCAAGCAAGTTTGCGCTTGTTTTCATTTTTTCCCCTCGCTTTCGCTTACCCGACGATTAGTGAGATCGGTTTCCCCGCTCCATTTTATGAATGAAATCCTCTTTTTTTTTGGGGGAATTTCTCGGCCATTCTCCAGACAATGTAAGAATCTGTTTCTGCTATCTTTTTAAAAAATGTTTTTTAATTTCCGAGGCTCAGATGTTGGCGCAACAAACATAGCCTGCTGATTTGATTTAGGATGATTAGAGATACGAAACAAAAGGAATTCGGACGCAGTCGGCAAAATCAGTCTCGCCTGTGGAAAACGGCCTGGGCGAAGTGCGCCGCGCCGAGCCACTCTTGAAAAACGCCTCAAACGTAAATCAAAAATTTATATGCTCGGTCGCCAAAGATGCGAAGTATGGATGCTTTTTAGCTCTCAAAAAACTCCTCGAGCTTATCGAGTGATCCGCCCCAGCCTTGCGACATACCGGGCCTGCCCATGAGAAAGGTCTCAAGCTCTTCTTGTGTCCACTCCCCAGTCACTTCCCATTGCAGTGTCACTCGTGTTCCACCCTCTTTTTCCTCGGTGAAGGTAATGGTTGTCAGCATACTTTGTGGCCAGGTTGGAGCCAGAGGATGACGTGCAGGATTCCCATGCTCGTCGGCAAATTGCTGAACATACACCACGCGGTTTGGCTGAATCACTTCCAGATATCGAACAGTCCCATACATAACGGCGTCACCGAAAGGCATGCGATAAAAAGCCTTGCCGCCATTTCTAATATCAACGTCTTTATATTCTATCTGTGCACCGACCGGCCCACTCCATGCCACTAACTGCTCTGGGGTCGTCCATGCATTGAACATCTTTTGAATGCCGACATTGAATGAGCGATTGATGACAAAAATCTCTTTGCCGGTGGCCTGCTTTTCCAAATATTCCGCCAAACGGTCCCATGTGGTGTTGCCGTGGTACTCTTTGATTGCCTGCTTTGATTGTTCCGCAGCTTCGATCGTCGGAAAAGTCATTTTCAATTCAATTTGAGTTTGCCGCCCCACCTCGCTGAACAGCACCTGTGTTTGAAATTGAGAATCGTGATCGTCTGGAGCCCCATGACTGTAGACAAGGCGCTTTCTGTCCTCAATTTCTGAGAAGACGATCTTGTTGGGAAACTCCAACCCATCTGCGGTGCGCATTGTGAAGAGCCAATGCCCGTCCACATTGAATTGATGACTATGGGTCACTGTGGTTGTATTTCGAGGTCCCCACCATTGATCAATCTTCTGAGGAGAGGTCCAGGCAGCCCAAACAGCGGCCAAGTCGGCATTGTACAACCGTGTAATCTTCAACTCCAAAGGATCACTTTTTGTGGACATGTTTTTTCCCTTCATGCCTATTGTTGATAACAAGAGTAAACTTAGAAGTGTGCATGACAAAGTGTGGCAGAGGGTTTTTGTCGGTGGAAAATGTTCCACAAGTTCTGACTGTTGAGTGAAAAAAAATTAGACACATCGAAAAATCGAAATTCCCAATATTCCTTGGACTTATACGTGGCACCTTGCTTGCTTCAGGGAGGGGGCGAAGCGATTGCTTGAAATCAATGGAGGCTCACATGCTTGGATTTAAAACTTCAGTAAAATTGACCCTCCTGTCAGTGGCATTTGGCTGCACTCCACGTCAAAACGAAAACTCAGACAGCCGAGTCAACATCGTCATTCAAGATAAAAAACGACCAGAAAAGGCACTTGTGGCTGTCACCGTCACGCCGGCCCTGAGCGCGGATTCAAAAATCGCGATGTCAAAGATCGAAAATTCAACAATCATGACCTCGTGCGGATATGAAATTGAACTGGCGCGTCCAAATGGCACTGTCGTCACACCTCTGAACAAATACGCATTCGACAGCAGATGGGGCGCAATTGGCGGCAATATTAAATATTATGCGGGTTCAGTTGTCGCAATCACCGGTTTTGTAGCGGGTGTGATCATCATGGGCGGCTCATCCGCAGGTGGATTAATTGTTCCGCCTATCTGGTACGGAATCTATCCTGGTCTTGCACTCGTATCTGCATCAGCACTGGCTGGAGGAACACTTGGTGCCAGTGGCGACAACGATCTGAAAGACAATTTTGAGTCTGCTTATGCCTTTAGGGAACTCATGTCGCGGACAGTCTATCCAGCAAATTCACATGAATATTCAGCCCGCCTTGAACGAGTGAAAAAAGCTGGAAACACAAGCAAACCTTGTCCCACATTGAAACTAGGTGAGCTAAAAGGCATCGCAGGCATCAAATGACGCTCAACAGATAGACCGTGCATCGGTAGAAGACCGAATTAGCTTTCTGCCGCAACCACTTTCGCAGAGTCACGCGCCAACGCTTCGCGCGTTGCATTATTGCGAAACCACAAGGTGTTGAGCGAGCTCGTGAGCACGATGAACAGGCTGTAGAGCACGGGAATCAAGAGCACCTGCTGCTGCATGTCATCCTTGAAGGTGATCGTCACAATCAGCACTGCCAAAGGACCGTTTTGAATACCCGTTTCCAAACTGATGGTGCGTGAGCGGTTGTTGTCTTGCTTGAGCAACCGCGCAAGCCAATAGCCACCCAGCATGCCGATTAAGCCAAGACCAATAGCTGAAAAGAACACAGGCCAGGGCGTGGTCATCAGCAATTGGTAATTCCGTGGCACCCAAGACCCAATCAAAAAGAGGATCACACACACACCAAGAAGTGAACCTATGAGCTCAATCGTCGCTCCAATATTGGGATTGGTTTTGCGCAAAATCATGCCGATGATGGTTGGCACTAAGAGCACCACAAGAACTTGCGCCACATTCGCTGCAGGAATCTCAAACTCGCCCGACACTCCAGCCAAACGAGTGTAAAAAGCTATCAGCGACGGCACAGCAAGCACTGCAACAAGTGTGGAAACGCTGGTCATCATGATCGACAGCGCCAGCGCACCTTTGCTGAAATAAGTGAAGATGTTCGACGTGGTGCCACCCGGCATGCAGCCAATCAAGATAACACCAACAGTGAGTGCTGGAGGCAAACCGAGCAAGGTGGCCAGCAAGTAGCCCAAGAAAGGCATGATGCCGTATTGGCACAAGAGCCCAACAAGCACACCCTTGGGTTTCTTAAATGCAATCAGGAAGTCACGGAACGTCAGGCTTGCGCCCATGCCGAGCATGATGACCATCATCATGATGCCCAATAGTTTGGTTTCTGCTTCTGACAACATGGTTAGTTTCCTTATTTCTTGTTGAACTCGGCCTTGACTTCAGCCTTGAGGTCTTTGCGAAGAATTTTTCCGATGGGCGACTTGGGCAGCTCATGGCGGAAGATGATGGACTTTGGGATTTTGTAATCGGTGAGCAGGCTCTTACAGTGGTTGAGAACCATCTCTTTGGTCAGCTCACCTGCGAAATCCGGATTTTTTACGATATAGGCGCGCACAGCTTCGCCGGAATTTGCATCGGGCACACCGACCACCGCAGCTTCGAGCACCGCATCCATCTTAGCCAATGCATCTTCGATTTCGTTTGGATAGACATTGAAGCCAGAGACAAGAACCAAGTCTTTCTTGCGGTCGACAATCTTGAAATATCCCTGCGCATCCATCACGGCAACGTCTCCGGTATAGAGCCAGCCGTCCTTCAAAATCGACGCGGTTTCTTCGGGGCGATTCCAATAGCCATTCATGACCTGTGGTCCACGAACGATGAGTTCGCCAGGTTCGCCGAGCGGCGCTGGCACGTTCTCGTCATCGACCAAGCGCACCTCTGTACCGGGCACCGGTACACCGATGCTGTTGGGTATAATCGCTCCGGTCAGAGTGTTGAACGTCACAACGGGAGAACATTCAGTCAGTCCAAAACCCTCTGCAATGCGCGTGCCGGTGATCTTCTGCCAGCGTTCAGCGACGGCATGGTGCAACGCTGTACCGCCCGCGATTGCTGCTTTCAGATGTTTTGGCGGAAAGGCGGTGAACCATTCTTCGTTCATGAGGCTGTTAAACAAGGTGTTCACGCCCGTAATCCAGGTGATTGGATAATTCTCAATCGCACGTTGGAGGTTCTGAACAGGGCGTGGGCTCGGAATCAAAATGTTGCGTCCGCCCAATTCAATGAAGGCAAGCAAATTCGCTGTAAATGCGAAGATATGATAAAGAGGCAGCGCTGTGAGCACACACTCATCGGGACCATGATGAGACTTACCCATCGCCAAAACCATATCCACATTTGCCAACAGGTTGGCGTGTGTGAGCATCGCACCTTTGCTCACCCCCGTGGTGCCGCCCGTGTATTGCAGAGCCGCAAGGGCACTTGAGGGCACATCTTTCCAATAGCCACTCGCTTTGCTTTGGTGAACTTTTCCAGACGCGAGGGTCGTTTTAATACGCTCGACAGGGATGGAGAGCAGTGGGATCGGCGGCAACACTTTGCTCCAAACTTTTTGCACACCACGAACGATGGCATTTGGAATCGTGGGAAACATCTCCGAAACACCACTCAGCACGACACACTGAATATTTGTTTTTGGGATTACGTCTGCGAGTTTGTCGGCAAACATATCCACAATCACCAGAACTTTTGCGCCAGAATCATTGAATTGATGGACCATTTCGCTGGGTGTGTAGAGCGGATTGGTGTTGACCAAAACGCATCCCGCTTTGAAGACGC
>JBEDKY010000384.1:0-3302 GCA_041171905.1 Pseudomonadota bacterium | reverse complement strand
CAAAAAACTCGCGCCTTGGTCGCGCGCGCCATTCTCTCGAAGCCTAAGATGATTTTTCTCGACGAGCCACTCGCCAATCTTGATCAATGCTGTCAGGAAAAACTCATGAACACGCTGCACGTTCTGGCGCATCGGCAGAACATCTGTGTGGTGATGGTGGACCATCATTTCGAGGCCTACGAGAAGTTTCTTTCCGCCAAATTTGTCTTCGAGCGCTCACATAATGAGGAGATCTGCTCGATTCGCTATGAACCCAAGGATGACACATGCTGCAGGACTCCCTGATTGATTTGACCACTCTGGCGGCATTCTGGGATGCGGACTTCGCGCGGATGGCTCTGCTGTGCACGCTTCTGGTTGGCCTGATGTGCGGTTTGTTGAGTCCGACGATCGTCCTCAAGCAGCGGGCCTACACCGGTGATACATTGGCACACCTGGTCTTTCCGGGGATTGTCGCTGGTTATTTTATGTCCTTGGCTTTCGAGCTTCCGCTCTGGGCATCGTTAATCGTGGGTGCGTCGGTGACCGGCTTGCTCGGCAGTGTTCTTGTGGAAAAGCTGGAGCGGATTTTATCGCTTCCACCTGATTCTGCAGCGGTTGTCACCCTGACAGGATTCTTTGCCAGTGGAGTGGTTGCGGTCTCAAGGGTGCGTGGGACACGCATTGACCTCGAGCGATTTTTGTTTGGTGATGTGCTCACGTTGTCGGTTTCTGAGGCCGCATTGATTGCTGTTGCGCTTAGCAGCGTGGCGCTGACTCTGGGGTTTTTGCGCAGGGATTGGGACGCTTGGCTTTCGGACGCGGAGTTCGCTCTCCTCGTGGGATTCCGGGTCCGGTTGATTGAGCGGCTGTTTCCGATACTGGTCACTGCGGCGGTGCTGACAGGTTTGTTTGCAGTTGGTGGATTGATGATGTCGGCCCTGATGGCACTCCCGGCTGTTATTTTGCCTCCAAAGTCGGCACTTTCATGGAAAACCGTCGTGCTGAGCGTCTCTTTAGCCCTTCTTGGACTGATCTTTGCCTTTGCGCTCGATTGGCCCGTCGGAAGCACGATCGTCTTGCTCGGCTTCATCCTTGTTTTGATAAAAGCCATCGTGGTAAGCCTTCGCCATCGAGCGGCTGTGCAAAAGATTCAAAGAGTTTCCTAGCGGGAGTGCTTCCCATGTCTGATTCTGTATTCGAGATCAAAAGAAACAAATTTTTGGAGCAACGTGAGCGTGGAAACTTGGCTGACAGCTACGCCAAGACACACACCGTTGAACAGGCGCTCGCCGTTCCCGAGGGAACCCGCGATGTCGCTGTTGCAGGGCGCGTTGTCGGACTGCGTACGATGGGGAAAATTCTCTTCGCACACATCTTCGACCTCACCGGCCGCATGCAGATTTGCGTGCGTAAAACCGAGGAATCGCCTGAGATGTTCGACTCCTTCGTGGCAGACGTGGCGGTTGGCGATTTCGTCGGAGTCACCGGCGAAATTTTCCGCACGAAAACCAATGAAATTACTGTTCGTGTTGAGCAATATCAGCTGCTCAACAAATGCCTGCGCACGCTGCCGGAGAAATACCACGGCGTTGAAGACATCGAGACTCGCTACCGCCAGCGCTATCTCGACATCATCATGAATACCGAATCTCGCGAAGTTTTTCGCAAGCGTGTCGAGATTGTCCGTTCATTGCGCCGCTCGCTGGAAGACGCCGGATTTCTTGAAGTCGACACTCCAGTTCTGCAGACCCAGCCATCAGGTGCTCTTGCGCGCCCATTCCATACCCATCACAACGCACTCGATATCGCCTGCACACTGCGTATCGCGCCAGAAACCTACTTGAAGCGCTGCATTGGTGCGGGTTTCGACAAAGTCTATGAATTCGCGCGCTGTTTCCGCAACGAAGGAATTTCTGCGACACACCTGCAGGATTTCAGCATGCTGGAGTTCTACGCCGCGTATTGGAATGCTGATGTCATGCGCAACTTTGTTGCCGACATGATTCACAACCTTATCAACCGGGTCTTCGGCACTGCGCAGGTCAAATTGCACGGCCATGACGTCGATTTCTCCGGACAGTGGCCCGTGTATGACTACAGCGACCTGGTAATGCAGGACTGCGGAATCGACATCCGTGTCGAATCTAGCAAGGAAAAACTGCTCGCCGCTCTCAAGAAGAAGAACATTCACCTTGATGACCTCGATTCGATGAACTGGGCCAATACGGTCGATGCACTTTACAAAAAAGTGACCCGTCCGAAGTTGATTCAGCCCTGCTTCATTGAGCGGTATCCGGCCGATATGGCACCGCTTGCGCGGCGCAACGCCAAAGACCCGCGCTATGTGGATATGTGGCAGTTTGTTGTTGCGGGCGTTGAAATCGTCAAAGCCTATTCCGAGTTGGTTGACCCGCTCGATCAGCGAGAGCGGTTTGAAGAGCAGATGCGTGCGCGTGCTGCCGGCGACGAGGAGACCATGCCGATGGATGAGGATTACCTCACCGCCATGGAACACGGTTTTCCTCCGATTGCAGGAGTGGGTATCGGCATCGACCGTCTGACCATGGTGTTGTGCGGGTGCGACAACATCAAGGACACAGTCCTCTTTCCGTTGATGCGGCCTGCACCTGCCGCAAGTGCTTCCCAAGCAGAAGCCGAGCAAAAATAATTCATCCGGTAGGCAGGGAGGCCTGTTCGACATGAGTGATTCACAGCACGCCGGATCCGAGCGTCCGCGCCTTTTTGTTTTCGACGGAATGGCGCTTTTATTTCGCTCTTTTTATGCGATGGGGCGGGCCGGACTCACGTCGCCCGATGGAATGCCGACCGGTGCTATATACGGCTTTCTCAAAATTCTGCAGAAGGTTGTCAAAGAACAGAATCCAACGCACGTCGCCGTAACCTGGGACCGTAAAGAAAAAACCTTCCGGCATGAATCATTCGCGGAATACAAGGCAAACCGCTCCGAAACTCCGCCCGAGCTGCTGACGCAAATTCCGGTCATCAAAGAGCTGATCGAACGCTCTGGAATTCCCACGTTCTCGCTCGCCGGCTACGAAGGCGATGACGTGATTGGCACAATTGCCAAACAATTCGAGCAAAACGGTGACGTGTTTATTGTCTCGGCCGACAAGGATTTCATGCAGCTGGTCAACGACCACATCAAGCTCTTTTCACTCAAGGCTGGTGACGATTACGAGGTCCTCGGACGCGCTCACGTCGTCGATTATTTTGGCGTTCCGCCGGAACAGGTCTGCGAAGTTCTGGCAATCACCGGCGACAAGGTCGATAACATTCCGGGTGTCAAAGGCATCGGTGAC
>JBEDKY010000383.1:0-8524 GCA_041171905.1 Pseudomonadota bacterium | reverse complement strand
AAACTCTTAAGTTTAATTTGGCTACATGATTATTTTGCGTCCGGCGAAAATGAAGACCCGCTGCGTCAGCGGCTCTCTTGTGTACTTTTAAGGTACACGGCAAGAACCACTTCCTTGCTCGTCCTCGTTTTCTCACGTCCGCGTTCAAAAAACGTTCATTGACGTTATTTGGTAAAACCTCACGCCGGTTGCGAACTTCTCTCGGTGTTGCCACCAAAATCAACTCGCCCTTGCGTGCGGCTCTTCCCGCACTCTGTGACTTCTTTCTTCTCTTTTCAAAGAACCGGCATTTCTGCGTGAGGGCGTGGTGTAGCCATGTCCGAGCAGGGTGTCAAGGCACAATTTGAATTTTTTTCTCAGTCGCTAACTGCAATGATTTTCTGCAAAATTTATTGAAATTTGCAGGCAGCGGAGTTAATTGGGGGTATTGAAGTTCCTTATAACGGTTCATCCCACCTCCTGGAGGACTTCGTGAGCATCGATTTTACTTCAAAGATCGCTTTGCGCGGACTCACTTTTGATGACGTTTTAATGATTCCCTCGGAATCCGACGTGCTGCCCTCGCAGGTGGACTTGTCAACAAGTCTTGCCCAAGGACTGCATCTGTCTATTCCACTGCTCTCTGCGGCAATGGACACTGTGACTGAGGCACGGCTTGCAACTCAGCTGGCTCGGCTCGGCGGAATAGGCATTATTCACAAAAACATGCCGCCCGCGGAACAGGCCGCACAGGTGGCAGCTGTGAAAAGAAATGAAGCGGGCATCGTCACTCAGCCGCACTGTCTCAACCGCTCTGCAACTGTTGCTGATGCCAAGCGTCTTATGGTTGAGGAACGCATTTCGGGTCTACCCATTCTCGAAGATGGAAGATTGTTGGGTCTTTTGACATCCCGAGATCTGCGCGGCGCCGAGCACGAAAACCAGCCCGTCACCGAACTTATGACACCATTTGAAAAGCTGATTACGCTGAAGGTTCCCCAGCCTGTGGAGCGTGTCAGCGAAACATTGGCATCTGAAGCAACTCACCTTCTACACCGGCATCGCATCGAAAAGTTGCCGCTTGTCGATGGTCAAAACAAATTGTGCGGGCTTATGACCTTGCGCGATTTGCGCAACCGCCGCGATTATCCGCATGCCACCAAAGATTCGCGCGGCAGGCTTCGTGTCGGTGCTGCTGTCGGTGTGAGTGATCTCGACGTCAACCAACGCGTTCCGGCTTTGATTGAAGCGGGAGTCGACCTCATCGTCGTTGACACTGCCCACGGTCACAGCAGGGGAGTCATTGAAGCCGTGCGGAGCATCAAAGCGAGATACGGTCAAAACGTCTTTTTGGTCGCTGGCAACATCGCCACCGGCGAAGCGGCCTTGGCACTCGCAGATGCAGGCGTCGACGCGGTTAAGGTTGGAATCGGGCCTGGGTCTATTTGCACAACCCGTGTCGTCGCGGGAACCGGTGTCCCGCAGATCACCGCAATCATGAGTGTGGCACAAGCACTGCATAATAAAGATGTCAGAATTATCGCCGACGGCGGACTGCGCTACAGTGGCGATGTCTGCAAGGCGATTGCAGCAGGTGCTCACGCAGTGATGGTCGGTAGCTTATTCGCCGGCGCTGATGAGGCACCGGGCGAACGAGTGTTGTGGCAGGGCAAAGTCTTTAAAAAGTACCGTGGCATGGGTTCCATAGGAGCAATGAAACTTGGCTCCAAGGATCGCTATTTTCAAGGCTCGATCAACGATCAAAAGCTCGTACCTGAAGGCATCGAGGGACAGGTTCCCTACAAAGGGGCACTTGCGGATGTCGTTCATCAATTGGCGGGCGGTTTGCGCGCCGGAATGGGATACGCAGGTGCGGCGACAATCGAAGACCTTCGCCTTCGTGCGCGTTTTGTCGAAATCACCGGAGCTGGACTGCGGGAGAGTCACGTGCACAACGTGCAAATCACCGAAGAGGCGCCCAACTACTCGACGCGCCCGTTTTGAAAATCGGAGAGGCTTCACGGCCTCTTTTTTTTTTGACAACTGAGGAGAGCACTGATGATTTTGATTGTCGATTTCGGTTCACAATATACCGAAGTACTGCACCGTGTTGTTCGTGAGTGTGGAGCCGAGGTGAAGGTTATTTCCGCCGATGAGAATCCCACTCCCCAGCAATTCAAACATGAGCAGATTAAAGGTGTCATACTCTCCGGCGGACCGCAGAGCGTCTATTCGAAGGAATCTCCCAGCCTGCATCCTGAGTGGTTGACCGGCACGTGTCCCGTTCTTGGAATTTGCTATGGCATGCAACTCATGGCGCACCTTTTAGGCGGCCGCGTGAGCCGGGGAAAAAGCGCGGAGTATGGCCCGGCAAAACTGAAATTAATCGACAATAAACATTCTCAGTTCCCGGCCCACCTTTTTGCAGATCAGGTATGGATGAGCCACGGTGATCACGTCGATACGCTGCCCTCCGGCTTCACAACTGTGGCTACCAGCGACGACGGCCTGAATGCGGTCATTGCGCATACCGAAAATAAGCTCATTGGCATTCAATATCACCCCGAGGTAGTCCACACCACTCACGGAAAAGCGCTCTTACAACACTTCATTGCAAATATTTGTGCATTGCAAAAACATTCAGGCAACACGTCACATCTGGAAAAGTCCGTCGAGTTGCTAAGGAAGCAAATTGCCCAGCTGGAGGATGGCTCCGAAGTCATTTGCGCTCTCAGCGGCGGTGTGGATTCAACCGTCGCAGCAACTCTCGTGAGTCGTGAAATCGGCAGCCGCCTGCACTGTATTTTTGTGGACACCGGCCTGCTCAGGAAAGAGGAATTCAGAAGCACACTTGAACTATACAAGTCAAAACTCAACCTCAATGTCCATCCAGTCAATGCATCGGAGCTTTTTTTAGAACGACTTAAAGGCATCACCGACCCGGAACAAAAGCGAAAAATCATCGGCAGAACGTTTATTGATGTATTTGAGGCGGAAAGCAAAAAGCTGAAGCGCTGCAAAGGTCTTGTGCAGGGAACAATCGCCAGCGATGTCATTGAATCATCACATTCTTCGTCACAGGCGCAGGTAATTAAGAGCCACCACAACGTCGGCGGATTGCCAGACACCATGAAAATGAGTTTGGTCGAGCCGCTGCGTCATCTCTTCAAGGATGAGGTACGGGCACTTGGCCGAGAACTGGGCATTCCGGAGGATTTCATCCGCAGGCATCCATTCCCGGGCCCTGGCTTGGCCCTTCGCATTCTCGGAGACATCACCTCGGAGAAACTGAATTTACTGCGTGAAGTCGATGCAATTCTCATCGACCAGCTGAAAACGGACCAACTTTACGACGCAGTCTGGCAGGCATTTGCCGTTTTACTGCCGGTCAAGTCGGTTGGCGTCAAAGGAGACGGCAGAAGCTATGACTCAGTTGTCGCCTTGAGATGCGTTGGATCAACAGACGGAATGACAGCCGATTGGTCAAAGCTTCCGCTGCCATTCCTGGCGCAAGTCTCTCGGCGGATTACCAACGAAATCAGCGGCATCAGCCGAGTCGTTTACGACATTACATCGAAACCCCCTGCCACGATCGAGTGGGAATAGAGTCCCTCTTTTCGGCCGATAATCGCTTGAGGAGACCGTTTGAATGAGCTACGGTCCCTTGTTCATTTGAAAATCATTTGTGCCAAAAGGAGCGCGCCGTGGATTACAAAGTCAAAGATATCAGTCTTGCAGTGCAGGGTCGTCGCGAAATTGAAATCGCAGAAAAAGATATGCCCGGACTCATGATCCTGCGCGAAAAATATGGCAAGACCAAGCCGCTCAAGGGAGCGCGCATTGCCGGATGCCTGCACATGACCGTGCAAACTGCAGTGCTCATTGAAACTCTGATTGACCTCGGAGCAGAAGTCCGCTGGTCTAGCTGCAACATCTTTTCGACCCAAGACACAGCTGCTGCGGCAATTGCAAAAGCAGGAATCCCTGTCTTCGCTTGGCGTGGTGAAACCGAGGAAGAGTATTGGTGGTGTGTTGAGCAGACCCTAAAATTTGCTGGTGGCAAAGGCCCCAACATGATCCTCGACGACGGCGGTGACCTCACAGCACACGTGCACAAGAAATACCCGCAGATGCTCGCAGAAATCCGCGGCATCTCGGAAGAAACAACGACAGGCGTTCACCACCTGTACCAAATGCTCAAGCGCGGCGAACTGAAAGTGCCCGCGATCAACGTCAACGACTCGGTGACAAAGAGTAAGTTCGACAACCTCTATGGTTGCCGCGAATCACTAGTGGACGGAATCAAGCGCGCCACGGACGTTATGGTTGCAGGCAAAACGGTTGTGGTCTGTGGTTTTGGTGACGTGGGCAAGGGTTCGGCCCGTTCCATGCGCAGCATGGGTGCGCGCGTCATCGTAACCGAAATTGACCCTATCAACGCATTGCAGGCGGTCATGGAAGGTTACGAAGTGCTTACGCTCGAAGAAGCGCTTGCTGAAGGACATATCTTTGTGACGGCGACAGGCTGCTGCGACGTCATCAAAGCTGAACATATGCAGAAGATGAAAGACCAAGCGATTGTTTGCAACATTGGCCACTTTGACGTCGAAATTGACGTTGCTGGTCTCAAGGCAATCGCCGGAGTTCAACAAATCAACGTCAAACCGCAAGTCGACAAGTTCAAATTCCCCTCTGGGAACGAGATCATTCTGTTGGCGGAAGGTCGCCTTGTGAACCTCGGCTGCGCGAACGGACACCCATCATTCGTGATGAGCACAAGCTTTACAAACCAAGTTCTGGCACAGATCGAACTGTGGATGAACCACAAGAACTACCCTGTTGGCGTGTACGTATTGCCTAAAAAGCTCGACGAAGAAGTCGCTCGCCTGCACTTGGCGAAACTGGGCGTAAGCCTCACCAAACTTTCCAGCAAACAGGCAGAGTATCTCAATATTCCTGTCGAAGGACCTTACAAGCCGGAAGCATACCGCTACTGATTCCGACCAATCCGTAAAGAAACGCCCGCCTGCAATTCAATGCCGGCGGGCGTTTTTGTTTATGCACAGCGATTCAATTTCGCGCCTCTGCGATTGAGGTGGAGCGACCTTCCGATCAATTGATCAGATTAGAATCTGGAGACGGCACGGATGGCTGACATTCCAACGCGAGGTCACGCAGACGAGCGACATCGACTGAATAGGTCTTGCTGCAGTAATGACAACGGATATCTGCGGGTTTCCCCTCATCCGCGAGGCTAGTCAATTCGCGACGTCCGAGCTGACGCAACATCTTTTCAACCGAATCCTGCGAACAGGTGCAACCCCATGATGGATTCAAGCTGTTGATGGCTCGCACTTGATGCGGGATGAGCCGGGCCGCCAAGGCGTCGGGATCATGCGCGTCGCTGCCAAACATTGTGCGCAGAGGAGGAAGTCCATCGACGTGTGACCACAGTGCGTTGGAAACTTCCTCCTTAAGATGGGGCAGCTCCAGATAAATCACGCCTGCCGCGTAAAGCTGACCGTCCTTCGGACCGTGCCAACAATCAATCAGGACCTTGCTCCGCATCTGATAGCTGGCAGCCAAATGCTCGTTGACCGCAACCTCCAGCGAGGGTGTTTCTGTTCCGGTGATACCTTCGAACAAATTTGTCGTACTCGCCTTATTGCGCAGGGAACGCACAACAAGCGGCAAACTCGGATTTGCTCCGGAATCCATCTTTCGGATGAGTTCGGAGTCGGGGTTGCACTCGAGATAGCCACGTGTGACGGCATGACGGGTCGTCTCGACGCCCATGGTGAATTCGTTGCTTGCCTGCACGCGAAGGTTGATGCGTTCTTCATCTTCGAGAATTGAAGCAAGCAATACTCCCGTCAACAGCCCCTGCCCCAAAAGCTCCGCCCGCCGGCCGGTCAGTTGATGCAGTGCCTGAGCATGCCTAGCCAACGAAGTCAGGTGAAGCATTCGGAAAGCGTAACGAGTCTCGACATCGGTGCCATAAAACAGGTAATCTTGAAACATTTACTATTCCTTGGTGGGCGGTGAACGCACTGCCAATGGGGTCGCCTAACACAGGTCATCTGCGGAGTGAAGCGTGAAAGTCCTAGTCACCGGCGGTGCCGGCTACATTGGAAGCACTGTCTGTTCAGCACTTTTGGACGCGGGGCACACTCCGGTCATTCTCGACTCACTCGTCACGGGTCAGGAGGTCTTCACAAAAGGGCGGATATTTTACAACGGCGATATCGCCGACAGCACACTTGTATCCCGCGTGTTGAAGGAACACCCCGAGATCAAAATCGTTGTCCACTGCGCCGCGCTGATTGTCGTTCCAGAATCCATGGAACAACCCTTCGAATATTACCGAGAAAACGTTTCAAAATCGGTCGAACTCTTCAATACGCTGAAGCAAAACGGAATCGATGGAATTGTCTTCAGCTCCTCGGCTTCGATTTATGATGTGGTCGCCGATTTCAAAGTCTCGGAAAATTCTCCGCTCAACCCGCAAAGTCCCTATGCGCGCACAAAATACATGATGGAAATGGTGCTGAAGGATTTCACTGCCGCATATGGGCTTAAGGCAATCGCATTGCGCTACTTCAATCCGATTGGCGCCGATCCGCAGCTGCGCAGCGGCATTCATGTGCGCGAACCTTCTCACGTTGTCGGAAAACTCGTCGACTGTGCCCGCGGGAAGATTGCGCGCTTCCAAATCACCGGCGTCGACTGGCCGACCCGCGACGGAAGCGGACTGCGTGACTACATTCACGTTTGGGATTTGGCTAGGGCGCATGTTGCGGCAGTTGAACAATTTGCAAAAATTTTCTCCCAGCGCGGCAAGGGTGACTCATACGAAGTCATCAATCTGGGCACGGGCCGCGGAGTGACCGTGAAAGAACTGGTTGCGGCGTTCGAAAGAGTTTTTGGCAGGACGTTGGAAAAAGGTGAAGCGCCACCCCGACCCGGCGACAATGCGGGCTCGTACGCAAGCTGCGAGAGGGCAGCCCAGGTGCTTGGCTGGACAACGGAGAAATCAATTGACGATGGAATCCGCGATGCACTGCGTTGGGGAGACCAACGGAAAAATGTCCTTGGATATGACTAAAGACCGAAAGTATTCACGCAAACTGTATTGAAATAATACAGATCAAGAAATCCGTTCAGATCGCTCAACAATTCGTTCATAGCTCTCAGTCTAAACAACTGAGGAGCTAACATGACTTCGCGAATCCTGCCTTATGTTCTCATCGGCCTTTGCACCTTCACAGCGAGCTGCGGACAATGGGAAAAAAAGGAGTCGAAAGAGAACGTCGATCTCATCGGGGAACCGCAGAGCGAGGAAAAAACCCTTCCTTCTGACACAACTCCAACGTCTGAATTTCAGGCGAACGACAGAAACACCAAGGTGCAAACACAGCAAGAGGTGCCCGAGGAAGCCAACGCTGACGACACCGAACCGCCCATCGTGCCACAAGATCCCGAGGGAATCATCATCGGCGAATCCGGCAATGTGCAAACCCTGGAGGATTGGATCAATCATCCCGACAACGGAGCGACACTGCGATCGGTCGGTACTTTTGATGCCAACACGCGGACTCTAATGCTTCATCAACCTGTGACTTTAAGTTTCACTCGCTTTGCAGTTCAGGGGAAAATTCTCATTGACACTCGCGGCCTCAACCTTACCCTCGTGGGAACAGATTTTACAGATCTTGAGATTAAGACCACAAACACACTGGGGCACTCCGGACACGTACGCATCTATTCAACATCAAAAACTCTTCCAAAAATAGACACCTCAGGAAGTGTTGGTGCAAAGGGAGAAGATGGTCGCTGCCCGAATGGACAAAAGTGTGTTCTTCTCTCAGACAGACTGAGCAAAACGAATTTGCCTGAGATTTATCCCATTGCGACAACGAAAGAGCATAGCAAGACGTTTGACTGGAACGACTCTCAAATTCCCGAAGAATGGCGGCAAAGAACAAAGGAAAAAGTTCAGCAGGAGGATGTTAAGAGTGCTGCGCGTTTTTGCGATCCATTTCACCCCATCATAACCCTTGACAGGTTGGACGTCGCAGGAACTCTAAAGTTCACCCAGCGCCTGATGCACTTTTCGCTTCCCACCGATACGACGTTTCCTGATCCCGTGCATGCAAAACTTTACGAGGCTCAGCAAGGATCCGACGGATACAACGGAGGCAATGTATCGATTTTTCAACTTGGAAAAATGAGCGACGGAGAGATGAGCAAGATTAACACCTTCGGCGGGACAGAGGGAAAAGGAGGGATGAATCTCAAACGTGCGCCGAGTGAAGCAAGAGCGCAGAAGTCCTATTCAACTATAAAAATCACTGAAAACCTGAATTTTGATGCTCTGAAAATTAGCTGGAGATTATATTGTTTCTCATACCCGCGTGGACCTCTTGGAAACGGTGGCTGGATGGACGCCCCTGCGCAATTTCTCGCCCGAGAGGCATACGTTCCAACAAATGATTTTTACGAACACCATTCCGTGAGTATTCCAGCAATTCCGGCGGGCGAAGAC
>JBEDKY010000382.1:0-9393 GCA_041171905.1 Pseudomonadota bacterium | reverse complement strand
TCACTGACAAGCTGCGTGAACTCTCGGAACAACTTGCGTTCCTCTTCGAGGTCTTTTTTTCGGGTTTCAATTTTTTTGATCGGCTGACGCTCAAGCTCGACGAGCTTGTTCACCAACTGAGGATCGATTCCCGAACCTGTGTTGACCCTGACTCCCATGTCATCCCCTTCTTCAGGAGATATTGACAGAAGTAAAGGAAAACACGCGCGCAGGAGATGCACGGAGAGTCAAAACACAGGTAAAAAATACCGGAAAAAAAAGCCTTATGCGGCAAGATTTGTTTTAATCTTTATCAGCAAATCACCGGCGCCCGGGTATTTGGGGTCGATCTCGAGGCAGCGCCTGAGCTGTGCGACAGCCTCATTCTTGGCGCCCATGGCGCGCAGTTCCTCTGCAACTTTGAAGAGGTATCCGCATTTCTGGTTTGTCTCGGGAAGAATCTCGACAGAGACGTTGATTGCGTCTGCAACAAACTGAAACTGCCGCAATAACACAAGTGGCTTTACCAAAGCATAAGCGTACTGTGTCAGGGCGTCTCCATGCATATGGGGAATGCCCGTAGAAAGCGCCTCACGTACCTCGCCGCCGCTGAGCGGCACTTTTTGCAGTTCGTCGCGCAAAACCTGCAGTTGGGGAAATAAGCGCATTCCCTCCATCAGATACTTTTTTGCCTCTGCGTATTGTCCCTGCTCGATGCACATACGAGCCAGCGTGGCAAGCCGGTCAGGATTTCCCCCGGCCAGCTCGTTTGCCTTGCCTATCAACTTTAAGGCGAGATCATATTGCCCGAGTTTTGCCTCGACTTCTCCGAGGATTGTCATAGCACGCACTGCGTAAGGCTCGCTCTGCAGAATTCTGCGTGCGAGCTCGATCGCCATTGGATATTCGCCACGCAGCAAATAAACCCGCGCCTGAGCGGTGCGGATAATCAGGTCGTTGGGAAAGGCGCGATAAACTTTTTCGATCTGCACCATTTCGTCTTCGCTGAGCACAAACTTACCTGATGTTGCAAGCGCAAGTCCGGCTTCCTGCAGCGAGTCACGATTCTGCATGGCCTGAACTACAAGCTGTACTGCATGACCAAGTGTCAGCGCGGCACGCTCTTGAGGCAATGCCTTCTGCATACCGACGTCGAGTGAAAACGCGACAGCACGCATATTGTTCGCGCGATAAATCATAAATCTCTGGATCTGACTGCCCAGTTCACTGCGGCACATGTTGTGATGAAATTTCGTCGTCTCGTTGCGTTCGAAGCCTTCGAGCGAATGGACAAGGATCTTTGTCTTGTTCTTTTTTAACAAAGCTTCAACATCGGCAAGGCTGTCGGTGACATCCACTTCAAATTCAACGCTCTTGAGCGAACGGTGATAGAGCGCGCTGTTCGAGTTTTTCTTGCAGACTAACAATGCCCGCCGTTCAATTTTCGCCTCTGCCATATTTCCCCCGCAGCACTTGCACGCTGCCTTCGGGTTCTTTCGGCAGAGGACGAAGGAACTTGAGAGGGGTCAAACCGACAGCAACGCGGCACCCAAACCACCTGCAGAATCGCCCAGTTGGTGCTTGTACACTGGAACCAGACTGTCGGGCAAAAAGGTGTGCCGAGCGAGAATTTCAGACAAACCGCGGTAAATTGCCGGCTGCAGGCTGATGCCGCCGCCGAGCACGAAATAGTGGGGGTCAAAAACGGACGTCAGGCTGCCAAGGAACCTGCCCAAATCTGACCGATAACGAGCGACAACGGCCATCGCAGCAGGATCAGACGCATCTGCTTTTTCAAAAATCTCACGCGCACTGAGTGGCGCACTTCCAAGTTGGCTGTAGTGCCGTGTCGCCATCAAGGATTCCAATCCCGGTCCCGAAAGATACTGTTCTGCACAGCCGGATTGTCCGCAATAACACTGATGACCGTCGCGATAGAGAATTGTGTGTCCGAGTTCGCCACCGCCGCCGCGCGCGCCCTGCAGAGTGCGACCGTTGATGACGATTCCGCCGCCACAGCCGGTACCAAGGATGATTCCCACGGCCGTTTGTGAATGCACACCAACTCCAGATTTCTTCTCGTGCAGCAAACCTGCGCCGCAAAGGGCTTCCGCAAGAGCGAAACAGTTCGCGTCATTTTCGGCACGCAAGACAACGGATTCAGGCAGGGCCGCTTTTTTGCGAACATCACCGATCAGGTCTTGATTCACCAAAACCATTGTGTTGCCGTTAAGCATGCGGAACGTGCGCGGATCGATAGAGCCTGGCAATCCAAAGCCAATCCCCGACAGCTGTTGTGCGCCTACTCCAGCGGCAGCACACGTGGCGCCAACCAGTTGGGCCATCTTTTCTACGATCGCTTGATAACCTTTGTGCCGTTCAGTGGGTTCGCGCAGGCGCGCGAGCACCTGACCATGCAACAACCCCTGCTGAGGATGAGCGCAGGCAAACACCTCATGCCCCTCTGCCGGTTGTGCATCTTTAGTAAGACGAAAAAGAGTCGCTTCTATCTTTGTTCCGCCGACGTCAAATCCCATCAAAAACATATCGTCTGTTCCTTAATCCAATGAATCGTTCAGCGCGCTCAGATTTTCGAGCCACGCCATCACAGTGCGGACATCAGCCTGCGCTATGAGCCCCATAGACTGCGCGACGGTGAGAATTTTGTGAGTCTCGAAGAGAGGTTTGAAGGGAATCATCAGATGATCAAATTTTCTATGCGAAGAGGGAATTCCGTGCGTCGTGACACTCGATGCCAGCACGATGTTTGTTTCAAGTTGCCGGAGCACCTCTACCGATTTCAAAAGGCTTTGTCCGGTCGTCAGCATGTCGTCGATGACGAGATGTGGCTTGGAGGGGTTAAACTCTCCCTCCACCATTTGCTGCAAACCATGTCCTTTGGGCTTTTGTCGGACGTAGACAAAATCCGCATCCCACAGATTCGCCAGAGACAATGCCGGTGCGAGACCTGCGGTTGCAGTACCGACGCAAACGACATCCCGAGGGCGCAAGCCCAAAGCATTCAGTTCGCGCTCGAGCACAGACGCCCAGGCGGCAACAAGTGTCTTGCGCAGCAGCGGAGCCGTGAACGCACGACGGTGATCGAGATAAATTGGAGCCTTTGCACCACTGGACAAAACAAACGGTGAGGTTGAATCCACCTTGATCACACCGTGCGCAAAAAATAAATCTACAATTGTGGATTCTCTGACATCAGCACTGACTGTCATAGTGAATTCCTGTCTTCAAATTTAACGTCCAGTGCACGGGCGCATTCTCCCGCAAACTGCAAATTCCACATCGCACCCGTGGCAGCCTGTACCACATCGGCACCTGCATTTAGAAATCTTTGCACATCTTGAATTGTTGAAATCCCGCCGACGCCAATCAATGCAAACTTGTCGGGCAGAAGTCCCAAAGACAGTCTCGCGCTCTGCAGTTTTGCAACCAATCGGATTGACTGCTCGCGAATGGCAGTGCCGCAGACTCCTCCGTGCTCAGCTCCCGAACCCAGCGCTCGGGTTCCTTCAGGTGTGACTATTGTTGCACTGACGGTGTTTATGGCACTCATTCCATTGGCATAACGTGCGACGAGTTCCACTGTTTTGAGAATGTTACCATCAGGAACCACGCCCAATTTGATGATGAGACGAACCCCCGGAAAGCCACTGAGACCTTCGGCGGCCGCGCGCAGGGTTTCTGCAAGGGCATTTATATCAGTGTAAATCGGCGCACCGGATTCATTCGGACAGCTGACGTTCATTTCAAGAATGTGTCCACCTTTGCGGCTGACACACTGTGCAGCTGCCTGCGCGGTACGTGACGTGTCTTCGAGAAAATCATGCCAGTGAGAGCCGGCCTCGCGGCTCCCCTGAAAGCTCAGCACAGTGCAACGACCGCTTGCATGAGCAAGACCGTTCAACTGTGAATAATCGTCGCTCCACTCCTGCACAGACAAACTTGGCACTCCAAAAGCGTTGGTGATGCTCAAATGCTCACGCAGGTGCGGATTGGACAGGTCCTGCTGAGTGAGTGGCAAGACCCGAACCTTCGGACGCGGTTGCCCGCTGTCTTCGGAGCTGCTGAGTTGGCAATTTTCCTGAGCACCCATGGTCTCGAGACGCAGGACGTTGGGCCATGGATGACTCTGCCATTTTCGGCTGCGCACTGTTTTGTATACGGGCATGCAAAAGCCGGCATTGAGCGCGACGTTCACAAACGCTGAAGACAGCAATGGACCCGCGGGAATTCCGAGCGGAATATAGAGTGGAACACCCAAAAACGAAAAACGCGGCTCGCCGCTGAAATGAACGCGTGGAAAGAGTCCGTCGCGATTCCATTCAACCGCAGGCCCGTTGCGGAGATTTTCGTCGTAGCTGAGAAGCGGATTGTACATCAGGCCAATCCCAGAACTCTGCGTCCGTTGTCGGTGGCGATCCGGATGAGCTCCTGCGTGTCGTAAAAGTGTGTCGCCTCGAGGAGCATTCTCAACTCGACCATCAAATCGCCGTCGGCGAATGGTTTGTAAATGTCGGAGATGTTGTCGGAGCCAATGGCAACACACAGTCCCGCGGGAATCATCTCGTCAATCGGCGTGATTGCATTGTGCGTCGGTGTGAGCACCTCGTTGCGGCGCGCGTCGAGCCACGCACCAGGGCACGCTACAAAACTCAAACCTGCATCGCGGCAGAGTTTGTAGAGTTCCTGACGGTATGCCTTCGGCTGACAGCCGATGCTGATTCCATGAACGGCCGTCACCTGCCCTTCCACACCGTGCTGTATTACAGCACGTGCGAGCTGCTCTGTCTCCCGCTCAGACGGGTCGTTATTTTGATCGACGTGAACATGCACGCGCTTGCCGGTGCGTTTTGCTGCGCTCAAAAGAACATCCAGATGCTCGGCTTCCCGACCGCGATCGGCACCCGGCAAACCGCCAATCACATCGACTTTTTCCAATGCAGTCTCGAAATAAGAGCGCGCCTCAGGTGCCAAGACACCTTTGAGTGTCTGGCACGCAAGCAGCAATTTCATTTGCAGCTTCTGAGCGGCGTATTCTTTCGCACGCTCAGCGGCCTGCAATGCACGAGTTCCCGCAACAGGGTCACAATCAACAAAAGTCAGGGCCAGGCGAACACCGAACTCATGCTGTGCGCGCAGCGCCGAAGTGATATGCGCAAAGTATTCATCTTCGCCCGTGGCACGCTTCCACGCATCAACCAACTGCCACTTTTCATGCAGTGTGCGCTCGACCGTGGCCGTCTGCTGGCCGGAATCCGGCAGATCCGCAGGCGTCACCGAATAAGCGCGATCAAAGTGCGCATGCGCATTGACGAATCCGCCTGCAGAAATAATTTTCTGACGCAACTGCGCCAACGGCATCCAGTACATCGTCAAACTCCGTTCATCAGCGCAGGTTTTTGCTGATCCGTGCGCGCCGCTGAAGGCTTGCGAACCTGAGTCTTGAGCCGCTCGCAGATGTTGCTGAGCACATCGTATTCTGTGACCAGCTGGACACCGTTGATGACGCTCCATTTGCGGATCTCGGTTCCGTCGCGGACTTCAACATTGTTGTTTTCCGGACTCATCACGTTCACAATCAAATCGAAGCGGTTCTGTTTGAGCAGATCGATCAGGTTGGGTTTCTTTCCTGCGTCGGAAACCTTGTACACACAGACGGCTGGCACACCTGCCTGCTGCAACACCGCATGGGTTCCTTCGGTTGCAAACAGCACAAAACCACTCTCGGCAAGCTTGGCAACCAGCGGCAGGAAACGCTGTTTCTGCTCGACACTGCCGATCGAAATGAGTGCGTATCGCTCGGTTTCGCGGGCCATGCGCATCTGCATCGTGTAGATTTCAGTGAATGCTGCCGACGCATTCTGGTTGAACGCATTGCTCTTCATGAACGTTGCAAGTTTTTCGTCAAACAGGCTGTTGGGAGTTTCAACCGCAACTGTGTCCGCGCGGCCCTTGAAAAGACGCACCGTGACCGTGCCGGTGACTTTTTCATTCACAGAGTCGATGTACATGTTGAGGTTATTCATCAGCGGCTCGTACCATTGCGCTCCGTAGCAAAGGTAGCCCCACTTTTGATCGACCAGCGTTTTGAATTCATTTTCCTGACGCGTGCAAACGTATTTTTCAAGCGTTTCATGTGCGCGGACAATGACACTGGCAGCGGGAGCTTCGTAGATTCCGCGCACTTTCAGGCCCACTACGCGGTCTTCGATGTGATGGGTGACACCCACGCCGTGACGTGCGCCGAGTTCGTTGAGTTGAGCAATCAGCGGCACGAGTCCCATGTCCTGACCATTGAGCTGGACGGGCAGACCTTTCAAGAACCCGATCGTGACAGTCGAAGCTTCATTCGGAGTGTCCTCGATTGGCTTGCAGATCTGCAAAATATTTTGCAGCGGAGGTACCAACGCAGGATTTTCGATCTCTCCGCCCTCCGCAGAAATTCCCCACATGTTGTCGTCATAGCTGTAGGGTGAATCAGCAGTCTGCTTGACGGGAATATTGTGCTTGCGTGCATATTCGAGTTCTTCGTCGCGGCCCATACCCCATTCGCGCACAGGGGCAATGATTTTCATCTCGGGCGCGAGCGTCAGGATACTTCCCTCAAGGCGAACCTGATCGTTACCTTTGCCGGTACAGCCGTGTGCGATGCAGTCACAACCCTCTGCGCGCGCAACATCGACTGCAAGCTTCGCAAGCAGTGGTCGTCCGAGCGGCGTCGCGAGATGATAATCACCCTGATAACGCGCGTTCGCCTTGATTCCCTTTGCCAGATATTCGTATGCGAATGTGTTTTTTGCATCGACAACCACCGCCTTTATGGCGCCGAGTCGAAGAGCCTTCTGACGAATTTCCTCGAGATTGTCTGCCTGCTGGCCGATGTCGATTGTCAGCGCAATCACCTCGGCCTGATACTCGTCCTGAATCCATTTGAGCATGACGCTCGTATCCAATCCGCCGGAGTACAACAGGACCACTTTACGGATTTCGCCCTTGCGGCCTTCGTAAGAGGAAACTTTCATGTAATTGTTCATCGCTGCCAACCTCCGGATTGAAGAAACAAGCCAAAAAAAAACCCGCTCAACGCGGGTTTTGAATTTCAATTAAATGAGGGAATGTGCTGCCCTTGCTTATGTGCGACGCTCTTCAACCAACACACTGGCATAAGAAACAACCCCTGCATGAAAAATCGTTCATACAAGGGTAAGTGAGCGGACTGCGATTGTCAAGACGCCTTCTTGATTGAAGCCTCTTCTTTCGCCGGTTCGACAGCGTCTTTTTTCTCACCCGCTGGAATCGGCATCGGGATCGAAGACGCAGGCGGCGGGTCGACCGCGGGGAACTGCGCCTTGATCTCGAGTATCTCGTCGAGGTTGTCGAAAAAGATGTCGACGATCTCGGGATCAAAGTGACTGCCGCTGCAGTTGCGCAGCTCATCAAATACTTTGTCGATTGGCCACGACTCTTTATACACACGCCGCGAACACAGCGCATCGAACACGTCGGCCAGCGCCACGACACGCCCCTCCGCAGGTATGTCCTTGCCCTTCAGACCGCGCGGGTATCCGCTTCCATCCCAACGTTCATGATGTGTGTATGCAATGACTGCACCCACCTGCAGGAAGGGCGAATCCGCACCGCGCAGAACTTCGTATCCTTTCACGGTGTGCAGTTTCATAATTTCAAATTCTTCGGGTGTGAGTCTCCCCGGCTTTTTGAGCACAGCATCGGGGGTCGATATCTTGCCTACGTCGTGAAGCATGGCGGCCAGTCGCATCACTTCACATGAGTTCTCATCATAGCCCAAATGTTTATACAACAATACGCTGTATCGGCTCATGCGTTCGATATGCCCGCCGGTATCGGTATCGTGGTACTCAGACGCCTTGACGAACTTTTTCACCGTTTCGATGCGTGACTGCCGCAGGTCTTCGGCCATTCGCAAATTACGCAGAACGACGCCGCACTGGCTCGAGAGCGCGCGCAGATAGGACTCCACACGGCTCGGAAACGGCGAGACTTCGCCGCTGAAGTTTTCGCCTGTGAGGTGATTGATGAGTTGCAGAACACCCAAAACATTTCCGCGCGAATCGCACATCGGGATAACCAGCATGGACCGGCTTCGGTAGTTGGTCATAATGTCGAAAGACGGATTGAAGCTGAACGGTGATTCGGGCGGCAGATTATAGACGTCTTGTATATTGAGCGGTGTCCGCGAGGACGCGGCAAAGCCTGCAGCTGTCTTGAGGTCAATCGGAAGGGTGTAATTCTTGAGTGCAGCCTTGACCCCCCGCCCCTCCAAGACACGGTTGCGGGTCAACACGAACCTCAGCTGATTTCCGTCTGCCTCGTAAACCGTACAGCCTTCGCAATTGCCCATAATCAGCGCTGTTTCAGCCATCAGACTGAGCAGCTCGCTGGCGTCATCCATCTCGCTCAGCGCGAGTCCACTCTTCACAAGAAGATTAAGAAAATCAATGGAGTTCTCAGCGTCCTGCACCAAAGCATTTTTTGAGTTCTCGGACATGCAATACTCCACTTTCCAAACAAAACCGACGAGACCGCAGGCTGTGCGCGAACAGTCCCCATTTGCCTCGGTATCGGCCTTGGTTCCGACAACTTGAGACAAGATAAGGCGGGAAACTGACAGCCGCTCCACCGTCCACACACCACCCTCGAGAGAAAGCAGGCAAGGCTCTTGTCTTTTTGGCAAATTACGGACTATGAGAGGGGCGTTCCGCAAAATACGAACTTCACCTGAATATAAACTTTCCCGCGAGGTGATTTATGATTGCGCGTTACAGCCGCCCACAAATGTCCAAGCTATGGTCCGAGGAGGCAAAGTACGCCTCATGGTCCCGCGTCGAGCGGGCTCACCTCGAAGGTCTGGTCGAACGCCGCGGAGTTCCCGCTGCTGTGCTCAATGCGTTCGACAATGCAATTCAATCCACGCATCCGGATGACTACCAAAGGCGCGAGCTCGAGACCGGCCACGACGTCATCGCCTACGTCGCCGAAGTTGGTGCTGCAATGGGTGATTTTGGACGCTGGCTGCATCAGGGTTTGACGAGTTCTGATGTGCTCGACACCGCACTCAGCTTGCGCCTGCGTGAAACTCTCGAGCTGCTCGACAAGCCGCTGACACAGCTGAGAACGGCGTTGGCTGCACATGCCTTCCGGCACAATGCAACGCCAGTGATGGGCCGCACTCACGGCATACACGCCGAGCCACTGTCGTTCGGACAAGTTCTCGCAGGCCATTTCGGCGAATTCCAGCGTGCACATTTGTCATTGCTTGAAGCACGCAAAGCCTGCTCGACCGGAAAACTCTCGGGAGCAGTCGGACAGTATTCGCAATTGCATCCAGAGTACGAATCACACGTTCTGAACAAATTG
>JBEDKY010000381.1:0-13839 GCA_041171905.1 Pseudomonadota bacterium | reverse complement strand
CGCCGAGGCGCTCGAGCGTGCCTCTGCATCTGCGGAGTCGTCCGACAAGATTGTTGTTGTCCGGCGCGGCGACAAAAAGGTTCCACTTGATGCCAACGGCCAGAGCAGCTGGGTCAGACGCGATGTCGGCATTCCCCAGCCGCCCTTCTGGGGCGTGCGCAAAGCCGAGCACTCATTGACAGATGTGTTCGAGTACCTCGACGATTTTGCTCTGCTGCGCAGTCGCTGGGGATTCGCTCAGGGACAAATGAGCGATGAGGAATTCGAAAAGGTTTTGCGTGAGCGGGCATATCCGACACTTCTGCGTCTGCGTGAGAAGGTGATCCGTGAAAAGACACTCAAGCCCGCAGCGCTCTATGGATATTTTCCGGCATGCAGCCGCTCGGGCAACGAGGTTGTTGTTTATGATCCGCGCAGCATGGGTGAAGGCGGCTCGCAGGGAAATCGAGAGATCATTGCGAGATTCACCTTTCCGCGTCAGGCGAATGGGCGTCAATTGTGCATTGCAGATTTTCTTGCGCATGAATCCTCGGGCCAGACGGATGTGTTGGGCGTGCAGCTCGTGACCATGGGGCATGTGGCGAGTGAAAATGCGCATGCCGCATATGCGGAAAACCAGTTCTCGGAATATTTCTTCCTGCACGGTCTGTCGACTGAGCTGACGGAAGCTTATGCCGAACTCATGCACGCACGCATCCGTCGTGATCTTGGTATTCACGAACGTGATGCAAAAAATAAGCGGGCATTGTTTAGTCAGGGTTATCAGGGGTCGCGCTATTCGTTTGGCTACCCCGCGTGTCCGGACATGGAACTCAACGCGCCTTTACTCAAGCTACTCGGAGCCGAGCGTATTGGTGTGACGTTGTCAGAAAGTTTTCAGATGGTGCCTGAACAGACCACCTCAGCACTGGTCGTTTATCACCCGCAGGCGCGTTACTTCTCGACCTGATCAAGTTCAGGACACCGGTCGTTTTTTCCGGCCGGTGCTCCGTAGAGCCGATTGAGTGCATCTGCCAAGATAACTGCTTGGCAGTCGTCAAGCTGCAGATAAATGTCGGGTCGCATTCCTTTCGCAGCCCAGTTGAGTTCTTTGCTGCAGCGCGACTGCAAAAACGGATGGACGTTCTTGCCTTTGCAGACCTCGACGATGTCCTCAATCAGCGGCTCCGGCGAGACTCGCACCATGCGCGTTCCCGCTTCGTCGCTCACCTTTACTGTGAATTGCAGATTCGAATTGAGCTTCCTGGCCATCTCCGTGGCCTGTTCAGGCTTGAGATTATTCATGGCAGCCTCGCTCGAGAGAGAGGCTGTCAATTCTGGACGCGGAAGGATGTAAAAGGTGTTGTCAGACTTTGGATAGACCTTCCAATAAAGGCGTTTGCCCTGCTCGCCTTGCAGTTTTTGTCCGCCGCCGGAGACACAGCCCGCAGACGTTACCAGAAGCAGACTCAGGACGTAAACAGAAAGAGAGTTTGCAGTTTTCATCGTCATTGTCCCAGTGTTGAGGTTGCGTGCTGATAGGCGGCATCAAACAAAAATTGTCGCAGACTCGTTTGCCCCTGCGGGCGATTTTTGAGTGCTGTGTCCCAGTCGAAATCCAAAATAATCCGGTCGTCCTGATTTTGTACATGCGTGCGTAGGTATCGATCAAGGTTCAAGTAGAAACCTGATTCACGCAGTGCATCCGGTTCCCCGCGCCTTGCTTTGGGAAGGTTCAATAGTCCGCGCAGCGCCTGCATTTGAAATGAGTTTATTCCATCCCGCGGGGTGATGAGGACGATTGGCAATTTTTCGCAGGCAGTGAGTGTTTGCAGTAGCGGATAGCTTGCTGTGTCGAGCCATCCGCCATTGGCCATCCAGCGTGTGTCTTCATTGGAGTTGAGCTCTCTGAGGTCTGTGCTGTTCAGTTGGATGTCCCGTCGTTCGAATAAAAGTGGTTCAGCGGTGGTGGCGCGCAAGACATCCGACATCGTGTGATGACCGGAGGCTATCCAGATTTTTTCGGGAGCAAGAACATGGCGCAATACGTCATTATCGCGCACCGAGAGCAAAGGAAGCCGTCTGCCCGTCGCCTCCCACTGTTCGCGCAATTCTGTTCGCGTAAGGTCACCGGAAAAATAAAATTGGCGCAGATTTTCAACCTGCAGTGAATGGCGTGGAAAGGCTGTTGTGTGGGCAATGAAACCATTTGGAATCGCGATTTTATTGGATGAAAAAGACGACTGCAGAGAGAGTGCTTTTTGCAGTGCGGCAGGCGATGGCAATAAGAGAGTTTTGTCTTGCGACATTTCGGGACCGGGGAAAAAGGCAGAATTGCGTAAGAAATTCCAGACCGTCTTTCTCACCCATGCTCGCTGCTGCGGAGAGAGTCTATTCATCCACGGAATGAATTCTTTGACCGGGGCGGCGTCCACGGCACTCAAATTTTTCTGCGAATTTCCAAGCGAAAGATATCCGCTCAGATAGGTGCGGATTTTTTTGCTCAGGTCTTGCGTGTGGTGAGAGTCCTGTGATGGCAGCAAGGCGTGCATGAATTCGTCGGGGCTGATCCTGATGGCTTGTGTTGATGCCGCAAAAACCTCCAGAAGCTGGGCAGCTGCAGATGGTTCGCTAGATGCAGCAATCGCATCTGAGAAATTTTGATTCTGGTAGAAGTCGATGAACAGCAGAGTCTGAGCGAGTGTGTGATCGGAGTGCGCAATTGAGAGTTCCGGCCGGCCTACCACCCTATCCTGTTCGAGTTGTTCGCGCAGATAGGTGAGCAATGCACGGATGAATCCTGCGGGACGGTCAAAACTCGGCAGAAACACGAATGAATCGAGAAGCGGGCGCGACGCGCGCAGGACAAATGCGGAATGCAGTGCGGTGTGTTGGCTGCCGGCGAGGCTTTTGTTTTCAACCAGGGATTGGACTAGCGCGGCTACATTGGCGCCCGAGGAGCCGCCCACTGACACGCGTGGTTTGTAGCCCTGTTGCATGAGCGCTGCCGCTTGCCCCAGCAGACTGGGAAATTTTGGCCCATTGCCTCGGTAACTCACGCAGACTTCGCTGTCGCCGCGTGCACTGCTTCCGAACTGAAGGAATGCGATAAAAAGAAAAGAATAAAGTCGTTTTGTGGGACATCTTGCTGTCTTCATGACATGCATTTTTGTTATTTTTTAAAAAGAGTCCACCTTTCTGACACACAGGGCAGCTTTCTGACTTTCGGACGCTGATTTTTTGAGCGAGAAATGAGCTTGGACCCCAGCGACTCAGGGTGACCCATCAAGGGGCCACAGCACTTTTAGGAGACCGACCAGATGTCCAACCAAGACACTTCGAGCCGGAAGCTCGAAAGCCTCGAAGGTGAACAGAAGCAGATTCTCAGCTGGGTTGCTTCGCTCGAGAAGCTGATTGAAGCGGTGGACAAGTCGAATATTGACACTGAACGCAAGACAGAGCTGCTGTTGCACATGGCAGCCATTCGCAATGAGCTGGCTGCGGGACAGTGGCCTAATGTCGGCGAGGCCAGCGCCGTACAGACGCTCGCTCAAGAGGCTGGCGAAATTGAGCAAGTGGCGCAAGACTGGCAGGCCCTCTCCATCCAGCTCGCCCAATGGGTGAAGGCCATCTCGGATTCTCTTGGAATCAAGTGATCAGCAAATCGATCACAGACCGTGCGCAGCAGTGAAGGCCAATAAGATTTTGTTTTCACTCACTGGGGTTGCTATCGCCCTGATTTTAAAAGCGTCCCCCATACCATATTGATATATGGCGCCCAACGAGAATTGCGACTCAAAAGTCTGCAAACCAAAAAAAACGCTTGCGCCGATGAAATCGGTTCGCTCTATGTAAGCTTTCAGGCTGAGCTGTTCAGGCCGCGCATCGAAGTTGGTGAAGAGTCCTTGCCTTATAAAATACCGCGGCGAGAAAAAATACTCTGTACCCTGATGAAGATTCAGCACGTACTGAGTCGTTGATTGTGAATCGCCAATCCATTCGATGCGGCTGTGGTAGCCGGCGATGTCGAATGAGAAAAGCAGCTGGGGCGACGGAAATGCAGCAATACCCAGACGGAAACGGCTGCGGCCAAAACCAGTTTCTCCCGACAGTTTGCTGTTGGCTGGTCTGTTGACATACTTGATGGCGGCGGATTGCTTGTCGCTGGTTGTTCTGGTGAGCGTCTTGTTGGTAAAAGTTTCAATCGATTTTTGCACGGTTTCAGGCGTTGCGTTGGGCAAAGCTTCAAAGTCGCTTGCCGAGGGCAGCGACAAATCACTGTAGTGAAAAACTAACAGATCATCTCTTTCAGCGATTCTTTCCTGATTGACAATATATTCAGTGTGTCCCGAAAGCCCGACGCTCAGCCACGAATTGGGCGACCACATCACTCCAGCACCAGCTTCGACGGCAAGTGCACTCGCCGATCCCCTCTCTTTCAGTGAACGTGATGAATAGAGTGTTTTGTTCGCGGCAACTGCGTCGGTCAACTTGACGCTGACGAGTGGCGTCTTTTCGACAACATCCTGATACTGAATCTGATCAAAGCTCAGTTGTCGTCCGCCCACACTGAATCCCAAAGCCATAGATGGTGAAATGCGCTTTCCGGCACCGGCACAGTAAACGAGTTCACTCAGCTGATTTTTTTGAGCACGATGTAGAAATTCAACATTCAGATCAGGCCGGCGTATAAAGTCATTCTGGTTGCTGGATTGTTGAGTTTGGTTTTGCAGATTGAATGCTCCGCGCAACCCTTCGGAGACCCTGTTGAGATCGATGACACCACCGGTAAAGGACGGGATGAGATCCTGACTTTCTTCGACAAAAGAATCCTTGCCCGCAAAGAGCTTTTCATACTCTTTGCGGGTGTACTGAAATGCATTGACGGCCGCTGACAAACTCGAAGAGGTCGCGTAGCCGAGTCCTGCAGGGTTGTAATAGAGTGCCGAGGCATCGTCGGCGACGCCCGTAAATGCACCGCCCATTCCCATTGCCCGATCGCCTACCAGAACATCGGAAAAATTATACGGACCCGCCGATAAAGGAGCGGGCATCAGAGCTGCAAGTGTAGCAAAAAGAGAATAATGAAAATTTCTGAACTGCAATTGATTCATTTTTGCTGCCACTCCCTTTGCATCTCGCCGAAAAGGCTGGAGCCGGACGCCGTCGCAGCAGGGAATCCACCTAGTCTAGTGAGAAATTCATTCAAGTGATTGATGCGGACTTCATAAGGAGGATGCGTTGACGAAAGAGAATTTCCAGCACCCTGATTGGCGGACTTTAAAGTGTTCAGCAGCTCTATCAGTGAGCGAGCTTGATACCCGCCGGCAGCGCTGATCTGTTGGCCAAGTGTGTCGGCTTCAAGTTCAAACTCACGTTCCAAACCACCCTTCAGAAGTGTGTCCAGAGCCTCGGAAGAGGCTTGAAGCAGAGTCACGCCAACACCTTTGGGGCCAAGGATTTGAGCTAGCGGAGATGTCTCTCTGCTCGCATCCGGTTTGACCCTCCGCCGTGTCTTCAGATACTCATCATCCTTTTCCTGATTCTTATTTTTTGTTGCATTCTTTGTGATCTTTTTTTGCAATGTGCTGACAAGATGCCTTTTGCTGATGTGAACAATTTCGTGTCCTATCAGTGCTGCAAGCTGGGCTTCGTTGGCGGTGCTCTTTAAAGCTCCTTTGGTGATAAAGATGTATCCACCCGGGCAGGCAAAGGCATTTACTTTTTCTGAATTCAATACGGCAATACGGAACGGCCGCGGCGAGCTTAAACCTGATTCCGAAATCACCTGCGCGAGTCCATTGAGATAATTGACGACCTTGTGATTGTTATAGGTGGAATTCGCACCGAGGATCTGTGCAGCCATCTTTCGCCCCAGTTCAATTTCACCTTCCAGTTCATCAATGGTTGCGGGCGGGTTGGCAATCTTTTGCGGAAATTGTTCAACACCTGTGTCTGCTTTATTTGCTGTCAGTTGCACTTTTAATCTGTCGATGACGCTTCTGTCAGCAGAGCGATCTTCCATTTCATAAACCGCGCGCATGTTTGCTGTTGCACCGGCTTTGAGATCTGCATCAGTGTCATCATCGAGTCCGCGGATTCCCATGACCGACGTGTTTGTTCGCTTGCGTTTCTGCTCTGTTTCGTCTGCCCGCTTTTTTTTAAAAAGGCGGTGATAGATTTCCTCACTCACTGAAGTCTGCGGAGACTTTGAATTTGCGGAGGCAGGAATGTGAAGAGTGGCTGCGGCAACTCCAATCGAAAGTCCACCGAGCAAACAAAGTGTCGAACGGGCGAGCCGTCGGGCAGCCGAAGTCATCGCAAACTCCCGAAAATTGTTGAGCCGAATCCGTAGAAGGTCATCGGTTGGTCTGCTTCACGTCGCATGGGCAATTCTTGCCTCAGCGGCAGAATCGCAAGCGGCGTTTGAGTGTGTGCGCTTGCGTGTCGTAGGCCTGCTGCGTGCTGCGATGAATGAAGGGATGATCGATCATGTCAAACGAACAAGGAGTAAGGCTCGACGGCTTACGGGTCTTGATTGTCGACGATGCACCGGACAACCGGTTGCTGGTGAGCAAATTTTTGCAGCTCGCTGGAGCCGAGACTGAGTCTGCCAGTGATGGCGCGCACGGCATTGGACTGGCCCTTGCAGGGCATTTTGATGTCATACTCATGGATATCCAGATGCCGAGCATGGATGGCTATGAGGCAGTCAGGCGTTTGCGTGCACACGACTATACGCAGCCCATTATCGCTCTGACAGCACATGCCATGCGGCACGAAAGAGACAGATGTCTGACCAATGGCTTTGATGCTTATCTGACAAAGCCGATTGCCCGTCTGGATTTGTTGAAAAAAATCCGATCGCTTGCCGACGGGTTGTCGGAAAACCGCAGCACACTCACTCGCTGCGCTGACATTCCGCAGGATCAAGAACCGCGGCTCTAGCCGCAGGAATGGCGCCAAAGCCGAGTCCACAGCCGATGCTCACAAGAAGCCCCAGCGTCAGTCCGGCCGGTGCCATCACCCAGTGGAACTCTTTGAGCATTGGCACAAAAATGCTCACCCCGAGCGAAAACACGTTGTTCACGACAAGACCAGTTATGACAGCCGCGCAACCTGCCCAAAAGCACAACAACACGGATTCCGTGAGAATGTACGAACGGATGTGAAACTGCCGTGCACCCAGACTCTTCAGGGGTTGTGCTTCCGAACGTTCGTTTGAGAAGCTGTGCCCAGGAGATGTGTTTTCGTTTGCTCGATTTTATTTTGGCCGAAGGACCTGCCACTGATGGAACTGAATCGGGTGCATGGACATTTTGTTCGACATTAATAGGTGGAGTCGGTTTGCCTGGTAAATATCTCAGGCGCGGCGAGTGGCTTGCAAGAACTCCATAACAACGTGTGGTTTGGAATTTTGGTACGGGAATGAGAGCGACTAGTCATTCTAAAAATTCGCCGGGTGTGAGAAGAAGCGATTCCGTGCCATCCGACAAGCGTGACTCCAGTTTGACGCGAATAGATTGCGGCCCTTCGATGATGACCCGTTCATCCGAGATGGCAGGGCGTGCCATGTAACGCAAGTTTTTCGAGTGGTTCGCGTTCATGTGCTTTGGTGGCAGTTTCTGCGTGCACCGAATAACCACGCAATCGTTCAACGTTATCATTTCCTGTTGATGGTCGTCCGACGAGTATAGAATTTTGAAAGTTTGCAAGGATTCTTTGCATCAAAAGCGATCGTATTTTTATTTGCAAAGATGACACTACCGCAGGATCTTCCGCTCAGTTCGAAAACTTTTCCTTGGGTATTCCCATCTTTGTCAATATTCAACCAAGAGACTTTTAATTTTGTCTTGCTTTGTTGAGCAGAGTTTCGAAAAAACTCGAAAAACTGTTGACCGTTTTCGTAGTAGTCGGTCACGTTCAGTGTCTCACCAGTCGTGTAATAAGAATCAGCCGTGGCTCCCAAAGCTGTATAATTTAGCTGAAGGTCACACGTGCCTTTTGTTCGAAGCGCAGGTGTTCCCTGCAACATGAAGAACACTTGCCCACATTCACGGAGGCCTCGTCCTTCGATCACAAAGACAATGCCAGTCAACTTTTGTGAGTCTTTAGAAGTCCAATTGACTGCGAATCTGCTTTTGCTTTGAATTGCGTCTTTGTTGTGAGCTTCAAAGATCTGGAGTCCTTCTGGTGTCTTATCGGCCAGAACATTAACCACATGGCCAGCCGGAGTGAGGTAACTGCCGACATTTGCCTTGACCTCAGATCCTCTTCCAACGGGTTGCCCCGCTGCGGCCAATGTTTCGGCGGAATTAAAATCTCTCGGTTTGCATGAAATAAAAGAAACGCAAGATACAATTAAAATAGTTTTTTTCACAGAATATCTCCACATAAATCCAGAATGAAGCTGACTAAACCAGCCAACGGTAAAGGTATCACAGCATGGCTGGTGTACAGTTCTCGGATTTCTGGCACGTTGGCTAAATTTTGCCTGCTTGTGGAGTCCCGAAACCTCAGTTGGAAGCAAGCGCCCCTTGAACTACCGAAGACACAGTTTGAATTCTCCTGGCGGTCAAAACAGCCAGTACTGAAAGACCTTTTTCAATTCCGGCGGAAGATTGCCAATGTGCATTGAGCTCTGCACAAACTTTCTCACACACCTTTGCGCAGAGCGATTTTGAACGCGCCATCCACAGGCGCAATGGACCTAATTTTTCGTGCTGTCAGCTGCCGCACTGCAGCGTGTCTGCGGGAAGCGGATCTCCGATCAGTTCACTTTTTCTGCGTAATAGAGATAGCCATTATCCGGTGGGATTTTGTTTCCAAGTGATATCATCCGTGGTGAAATCGAACGGTCACCCGCATCTACTACGCCCTCAAGGGTTCTGTAGATTGGTAGATTTGTTTTTTTTAGCAACGCCAGAAGACTTACCTGTGACTCCGCTGCGGAATCGCTTCCATCCAATCCACAGCTTTTGCTGATGACAATCGATTCCACATCCTGCATTGTCAGCGGTCCCCATACCTGCGCCTCGAGATACTTGACGTCTCGGCCAGACATAACAGTTGGCATCTTAATTGAACGACTCAGCAGCGTACGCGGTGGGTCAAACCAAAAAGGTTTCACGGACTGGGAATTTAGCGCTATGATTTCCTCGAATTGAGCAAGCGAATCCCCAAACGTCCAAGTCGAGCGCCGATTGATATCCTTTTTGAATCGAAGCGCTACGCAACCGTAGGCATCGAGTTCAGTGTTCCTGAAATAAACCAGTCTCTGCCTTTTCGCTCTGGGATCGAGTCTACTTTCAATGGCAGTGTTCAAATATCCGTACTTCGGCCGGACTTCATTGAGTCTATTTTTCATTCCACTCTCATATGTATCTTCCAATTTGATGCCTATCAAATGGTCTTCGAGTTGAGCACGGCCTTCCGGATTGACAGAAGCACTTAAACTTACGCCGAGTTGGTGCTGATTCAACACACCATTTTCAATGACCTTGCCCATAATGAAGGGATTGAAACGAATTTCTACTTGATAGGCGTCGGCATTAAAGGTTTCTCCATGTTTTGATGAATCAAGAGTGCGTCGGCTACTTGGACGAAAATCCCCTTCGTGGAGCCCTTCGCCATTTTTTGACAAGTTTCGTACGAGAGAATCAGCCAGCTTGACTGTAGGACATTTCTTGAGATTGGACGGAAGCGTGGCACCTGATTTAATTTTCGAAATAAGCCAATCGACCTGATCGCACTTCGAAAAATCTGCAACACTTTGCTCGCTGCTCAACATTACTTTTTTTTTCGGCAAACAAGACGTAATCAATAAACATAGAGCAAAAGTTACATTTTTATAGTGAGCGTTCATCATTCAAAATACTCCATCAATATAAGAGTCTTCTGAACGAAGTATAATAAATTATCGACATTTCAACGAGTCGAGTTTTTTGACGATGATCTGACTATTTTCGTATATTTCCTGTCTCGCCCGATCTGCTGTTCTTGTTCGAGCAGAACGAAAATAACTATGAACGAAGAAGAATATTCATTTAAGTCGCAATCATTACTTGGAAATGTTGAAAAACATATTAAAAAAACTGGTGTGTAGGCAAAATTAAGCCTATTGCGCATTGAGGCCCCTTAAAAAATGGTTCTTCAGACATTCCTATGGGTAGAGCTCAAGGCCTCCGCAGTAAAACAAAATAGAGGTGGGGTGCCGTATTCATGGGGCAAATTCGAAATCGACCACACTCACTCGCTGCGCAGACATTCCGCAGGATCAAGAACCGCGGCTCTAGCCGCAGGAATGGCGCCAAAGCCGAGTCCGCAGCCGATGCTCACAAGAAGCCCCAGCGTTAGTCCGGCCGGTGCCATCACCCAGCGGAACTCTTTGAGCATTGGCACAAAAATGCTCACCCCGAGCGAAAACACGTTGTTCACGACAAGACCAGTTGTGACTGCCGCGCAACCTGCCCAAAAGCACAACAACACGGATTCCGTGAGAATGTACGAACGGATGTGAAACTGCCGTGCACCCAGACTCTTCAGGAGTCCGATTTCACGCGTGCGCTCTGCGACGGTGACCAGCATCATGTTCATGATTCCCACTCCGCCGACGAACAGGCATAGCGCGCCGATGAAGCCGACGATGGCCTGGATGATCCACAAAAAGCTCCGCACACGATCAAGAATATCTGCGGGGATTGTGCTTCCGAAAGTCAGTTTGCCGGAGGATTGCAGACTGAGAAAGGTGGTGACCTCATTGGCAAACTGCCGTGAGTCGACTCCATCGCGCGGAAGCAGACTGAACCATGTGAAAAACGTTGGGCCCATGCGGCTGAGCAGCGTGTTGATGGGCACATATAAATTGTCGTTTGCGTCGCGGTTGCCAAAAGACGTGTCTCGCTTGCCCAAGACGCCAATTACGGTGAGTGTGACCTGAGTGTTGCAGTTGTTGACGATGACACGCTCGCCTACGGGAAAATCGTGATTACGACGGCGTGGGTCGTTCACGGAAAAAAGTTGATTGACCGTGTCGTAGCCCAGCACTGTAACAGCTGTTCCTGCAGAAAATTCTGCGATGCTGGGCCATCGCCCCGCCGTCAGGTCGGTGTCCATTTCCAAAAATTCATCGCCGTCACTCATGCCTGCAAGCCGCGTGCGGAAAGCTCCTGAATCGCTTCTGACCTGACACGTGTCGCTGCGCAAAAACGGACGGATGATTCCTTTTTCCGAAAACATTTGTGCGAGTCGCGGGAATTCACTTTGCGCGTGCAGTCCCCGCCAAGCGGAACGTCGCGCGCCATGAAAACCGGTGCGGTCAGCATCATAGTAAACATAAGCTTTTCGCACAGAGCTCGTATAGAAAAGTTTGTTGAACGAATTCTCGACGATTTCGCCAAGACCGTCGATGACAATCAGGCTGAGGATGCCGATGAACAAACCCAAGCCTGTCAGCAGGCTGCGGGCGCGGTGGGTGGCCAAACTGCGCCGAGCGAGAATAACGCTCTTGCCAAGCATGTAGCGCAGACCAGCGAAGGAACGATCAGCTGCGGGCAATACCGCTGTGCCAGCGCTATTTTCAATTTGCCCTCCACCAGTGGACTGCGAAGGGCGAACATCGGATTGAATGCGGCCATCATGCAAAGAGACAACCCGTTCGGCCTGTTTGGCCACATCGGGATCATGGGTGATGATGACAATCGTGACACCCTCGCTATGCAGTTCGGAGAGCATTCGCATGACTTCCTGCGAACTCGCCGAATCAAGCGCGCCCGTCGGCTCGTCGGCAAGCAGCAATCTTGGAGAAAGCAGAAGTGCTCTGCAGATGGCAACACGCTGCTTTTGGCCGCCGGAAAGTTCACGCGGCAATCTGTCCTGCAATTCTGCAAGCCCAAATCGTTCCAGCAGAGCGCGCGCGCGCGTGCGGAGCTGTTCGCCATATTCTTGCGGATGTTCCTGCACCGATGTGAACGCCGAGGGCAGCAGGATATTTTCGAGGACGGTCAGGCGCGCAACCAGCGAAAAATTTTGAAAGACAAACCCGATATCGCGATTGCGCAGGGTAGCAAGTTGGTCGTCGTCGAGACTTTCAATCGAACTTCCAAAGAGCGACATCGATCCCGAGGATGGCCTCGCAAGCAGTCCAAGAATATTCAAAAGAGTGGATTTGCCAGAGCCGGACGGGCCGATGATAGCCGTGAATTCACCCTCACCGATGTTCAAATTCAAAGACGTCAGCGCAGAAAAACTGAGTTCCGCGCTTTGGTATGTGAAGTTGACGTCACGCAACTCAATGACGGATCTGCTCATGGCGTTGTTGCCTGAGTGCTGCCCGCAGGCGCCAGATTCCAGCTGCGGCTCAGCGAGATGTCGATGGCCAGTCGCAGTTCATCATGTCCTATTGATGCAAGTGTGATGGTGTCGCGGCTCAGTGTCTGCTGCGAGGCAATCAGTCTGTCTATGGAAAGTTCTCCCGCTTCAAAGAGCCGCTGATTCTTTTCGTGCAGTTGCCGAGTCAGTGTGAGGAGCCTTTCGTAACCGCGCTTTTGTTCGCGGACCTGCTGCAGTCGCGTGTGTATATTGTTCAGACTTGCGACGACACTTTCGCGGGTCGACTGCTGGCTGATGCGCGCCGAAGAAACCCGAGCACGAGCCTCTTCCAATGCGCCGAAGGCAGTCGGTGGATTGAATGCAAGTTCACCGCTGACCGAGACACTCCAGGAACGCGTTGAATCGCCCGCTGCGGAGCCGCGCGTGTTCACACTCCCTGAGCTTGCACCCACGTCATTCAATTGTCTGGAACTCAGCGCTTGGGCTGAAAGATCTATGCGCGGTGAAAATCTGCCACGGGACGCGAGGGTCGCGTCTTCCTCGGCAAGCGACACTTCCAATTCCGAAAGCACGAGAGGCAAGAGCCGCTCTGCGACGTCGGATGGTTTGAATTTTTCCGGGTGGGCATCAGCAGAGTTGCTCAGGAAAATTTTGAAGTCATCTGTCTTGTGGGTTTTGGAGAACGCTATGCGGTACAGACTTGAAAAGCGTGTCAGAAGCTCCTGCAATGTATTGTTCGCCTGCAGTGTTTCCTGCTCCACCCGCAGCAATTCGCGCTCGGAGTCGAGCAGATCACGCCGACCGAGAAATCCGCTCGCCTCTTTTCTGGAGGCAAGAACCTTGAGAGCCTTTGCCTGCGTCGCTGCTTCAGTCTGCAGGGCGACGATCTGTTGCTGGTGAAGAATCGACGCCACATCCTTAAGCCACTGCCGCACATGGTTTCTTTTCGCCAGGATCGCTCGCACACGCGCGATCCTCTCTCGCTTTTGCGCGAGTGTCAGTCTCTGCCAGTCGACTCCTCCGTTGAAAACATTCTGTCGCAGCGTCAGATTCAATTGGAGATCACTGTCGGGGCCGCTTGAAAGATTCACACCGCTGCTGCTCTCGGAGTTTGTCTGCGTGCGGCTCGCCTGACTACCCGCGGAGAGTGTCGGATAGAATTTCTGACGACTCGTTTCCACGGCTGCTGAGGCCTCATTTGCAGCAGCTTCTGCGCTGTCGATCGTGCCAAAGTGGCCGAGCAGTTCTGTGATTTCTTTTTGCCACGCGCTGAGTTCCGGCGGCAGCTGATTGTTGAAATCCGCTGACCGCGCAGTGAGAGGCGCAGCGATGAACAGGATGCACAAAATAAATGGTGCAAAGGTTTTTTTCATTGTTCACTCCTGTTTGAGCGCATCAACGACATCCAAGGCGGCGGCTCTGCGTGCCGGCCAAGTGCCGAAGGCGATGCCTGCGCCGATGCTCACCGCAAGCGAGATGAGCAGGGCCATAGCATCGAGTTGGTAACTGAGGTTTTCCACTTTGGGCAAA
>JBEDKY010000380.1:0-7107 GCA_041171905.1 Pseudomonadota bacterium | reverse complement strand
CCGCTGAGATTAGACTCAAGGCAGCAACAAAGCCAAATCGTCCGAATGTGTGGAGAGTGGCGTTCCAAAAAGAGTTGCTGACCATTGCCATCTCCTTTGTAAAAAAACTGTCGTAGCTTGTCGGAGATTTCTGAAATTTTCTTCAACCATCTGCATTTATAAAAACAAAAACGGCCACTTCAATAGCGAAGTGACCGCTTGTCTTTCGGACTCGGCTCAGTGGGTTACTGAGCCAGAAATTAAATTAGAAGCACGAGCAAACTGTCTCTGGGTAGCAAACGGTTCCGTTTGGACCAGCGCTGCAGCGCTGGTCCACGCGGCAAGACGGCCAGCGTGCTTCGTAACGAGTGATAACCGAGACAGGAAACTGGAAGAACTTGCTCTGAACGACACGTCCGCCGTCGGAGTAGGTTACTTCGAAGTCATTCATGCCTTCTGCAACCGAGAAATATCTCTGGCCGTGGTGTGAGCGCGGGAAGAAATCAATTTTCTCGGAACGCGAGCCGCTTGAATATTGTCTGTCTGTATAGGGATAGGGGTCAGACGACATGCCGGGAGTGACGTTCACAATTCTCACGCGACGCCCTTCAGCGGTTGGGACTTCCGGATCAAAAAAGTATCCGCGCACGGGAAGAAGGTTCGTGCCGGGGCAAGCGCCGGTGTAGATCACCTGTTCAAAGACGAGAGCGTCTGTGCGAGGTCCGCGGGCAGAATCGATCACAAAGCCTGGAGCAGCAAATGCGAAGCTGGAAATAAAACCAGCAGCGAGAGCAATAATGCGCAACATAAAAACCCCTGAAAAATAACGTTTTGGGTAGCGGACTGGTGACCTAGCATCGGGTCACCGGCCTTTCAATAAGAAATTGAAGACCCCTTCCGGAGCGCCCGCCTGCGGCTCGTGTGTCAAAGATAATACGCCATAAAAATCAATTAAAACATATAATTAAGTAATTATAATAATTATTTAATTAAATACTTGAATATATATTCCGAAAGGACTACTGTGAGCTCAGTGAGACTTGGGAGGTAATCCATGACGTGCCTTAAAATGAACTGCCCAGAATTTATGGCCCGCTACCGTTCGGCTGAGCGCGGCAGCACGCTGATGCTTGATGTGCGAAACAACGACGAAGTTGCAGCAGGCATGTTGCCCGATGCTGTGCATATCCCTTTGGGTGAGCTGCCAAACCGAATCGCCGAACTCGACAAAGGCAAGGAAATTTATCTGTACTGCCGCAGCGGCAACCGCACGCAGGTTGCTTTCGATATCTTGAAGAATGCCGGCTTCCAAAAGGTCATTTGTTCAATTCAGGGTGGTTACGACCTGCTCAAGACATTGTGAGGAGAGCGCTATGAGCCATATTATCTTTGAACAATATATAGATGAAGACACATCCACTTATACATTCCTCATTGCCGATCCGAAAACCCGTGATGCCGTGTTGGTGGATTCGGTGCGTGAAAATGTCGAGAGCTATAAGAAGCGCATCAGTGAGTTGAACCTGAATCTGCGTTATCTTCTTGAAACACACGTGCATGCGGATCATGTGACTGGCAATGCGCTGCTGCAGGAGGCCTTTCCGCAGGCTCAAGTCGGCGTCAGTGAAAAAGCGCAGGTGAAGTTTCCGCACATATCCCTGAAGGACGGGAGTGTTTTGAAGGTTGGTGAAGTGGAGATTCAAACCCTCTACACACCCGGCCACACAATCGAGAGCATCAGCTTTCTTGTCGACGGCAACCGGCTGCTGACCGGCGACACAATGTTCATTGGTTCGTGCGGACGCACGGATTTTCAAGCCGGCGACTCGAAGCACATGTATCAAAGCCTCCGTCGGCTCGCTTCTTTTCCGCCCGCAACGCTCGTGTATCCGGGACATGACTATAACAAGCGCTGGGTTTCATCGATTGCCGAGCAGCTCCAAACCAACAAGCTACTCTCTATGACAGAAGCAGAGTTCATTGCAGAGCTTGCCAGCTGGAAGTTGCCGCCGCCGCGTAAAATAAAAGAATCTGTCCCTGCGAATCTGCTCAACGGCCGTTCGCCGTCGGAAGCCCGCTCAGCAGAGGCGTCTATATGATCGCACCGCTGTTCATCATCGGCTTGATGCTGAGTCTGGTGATTGGAATCTCGCTCGGCTTGCTGGGCGGTGGCGGAAGCATTCTCACTGTTCCGATTCTGCACTATGTTTTTGGTTTGAATGCGAGTGAATCGACGGCTCTCTCGCTGTTCATTGTTGGTCTGACGGCTGCTGCGGGTTCCGTGGCTTATGCACGGCGCGGCGAAATTGCTTGGAAGGAAGGAATCATCTTTTCGATTCCAAGTTTTCTGGCCGTATATGCCACGCGCCGATTTGCTCTTCCGGCAATTCCGTCGGAAATGACGGTGCTGGGTGCTGCGCTCTCCAAAGACACACTCATTTTGCTGGTGTTCAGCGTCGTGATGTTGCTTGCAGCCGGAGCCATGTTGCGCCCTTCGAAGGTAAAGCCGAAATCGGATGCGGCCATGAATGCTTCGCGCATGTCGTTGATAGTGGGCGAGGGTGCGATAGTTGGGGCTGTCACCGGATTCGTCGGCGCGGGTGGAGGTTTTTTAATTGTTCCCGCGCTGGTTATTTTGGTCGGACTGGACATGAAGCGGGCGGTAGGAACCTCGCTGGTTGTGATTGCCTCAAAATCCTTGATTGGATTTGCTGGCGACTTGTCTGCCGGAACTGCAATCAATCTGCCGATTTTGGCGAGCGTCACGTCGGCCTCGCTGATCGGTATGGTGGTAGGCACAAAACTTGTTGCAAAAGTACCAAGTGAAAAATTGAAACCCGCTTTTGGATGGTTTGTCCTGGTGATGGGAACTTTTATTTTGCTTAAGGAGACAATACTCAAATGATGATGGCTTTATATGGCGGTCTGATAATCGGCTTGGCGGCCGCTCTGCTGATGATCTTCAACGGGCGGATCATGGGCATTAGCGGAATTGCCGGTACCTTTATCAATATGATCTTCACACCCAAGGCGCGGCAGGCGCAGGGCGGCGAATTTTCCTGGCGGGCTTTGTTTCTTGCGGGAATGCTGATCGGCGGTGTTTTGCTCGCAAAATTCACCAATATTTTTGTTGAAGCCGGAATGGTTTCGACCAATCCGGCCGTGCTCGTGATTGCGGGCCTGCTTGTTGGGGTTGGCACGCGGCTTGGCTGGGGATGTACAAGCGGACACGGAATATGCGGTATCGCCCGACTCTCCGGACGCAGCGTGATTGCCACGATTATTTTTATCGCAGCGGGCATGGCGGCAGTGGCCGTTGCCAACGCGCTGTTGAATTCAGCAGGAGGTTGAACGGATGAGTTCCAATATTTCGCGCGGAACCCTTGCGCTTGTCTCGGGCCTTCTGTTTGCTGTCGGCCTTGGTGTGTCGGGAATGCTAAATCCAGCAAATGTGCGTGGTTTTCTTGATATTCTCGGCGACTGGAAGCCTGCTCTGATGTTTGTCATGGTGGGTGCAATCGCAGTGTATGCCATCGCAAATCAAATTGTTTTGCGCATGAAGAAGCCGATACTGGCAGACGACTGGAGTAATCTTCCGCGCCCTGGATTCGATTTGCCTAATGCTGCGAAACTGGGTGCGGTGATGTTTGGCGTGGGCTGGGGCATGGCTGGATTTTGTCCGGGGCCGGCGATTGTCTCGCTTGCCAGCCTCAATCCGACGGTGGTGATTTTTACTGTCGCGATGCTCGCCGGCTTTTATGGGTTTGCATTGTACGAAAGACGCAAGGCCAGTCAGTGAGTCAGCGGCCCGCCCGTGCACACCGCATTGAATCGGGAAACGCTTTGGGATGGCCTGCTTTGTCTGAACCGGCAAGTCGCGTGTAGCTGATACCCGAGCCTTCGGGCAGCTTCCAGAACTCGGTACGTTTCTGTGCAGCCAGAGCCTCGGTTCGTTCGTCACGGGCGCAGTTATCGACAATGTTCTCGCACAGCCGTTTTTCTACTCCGCTCCATTTTTTGCATCGCTCCGCACTTTCAGCCGATGCGGGAACTTTTTCAAAAATGTCTTCTGCCGATTCGAGTGCATCCTGCATCGTCAATTTCGGCGAGCGTGCGTTCGAGGGTACCTTTGCGAGCGCGGCGGTCTTGTCGTTGACCTTCAGTGCACCGTAGTTGTCGACGTAAACAAATGCCGAGGTCAGGCTGCGCCAACCATTGAGCTGGATTTTTACATTCTCCAGCTTGCCATAGGAATACCAAGATTCAGGCGAATCTGAATCAATGCCTTCTGAAGCATGCATGCGTTCCATTTCAAGCTCATCGAGGAATGTGATCCAAACCTCGCTTTCCGAACCCGAGGTGTATTGCAGTCCCGCTGGAAAGCTTCCGTTGACAGGTACGAAGTGCGCAGCGTGAATTACTTCGAAGTCTTTGATAGTGCCTTTTAGGACAGGGATCACTGCCCATCCGCGCGGAAACTTCTCGCTCATGAATTTTCTTTTCAGCGCACTGACTGCAGCGTTTGAGCCATAAGCGATGATCGGCGTCCGCGTCGTCATCGGTTGTACCTTGAGTGAGTTTTTGCTGCGCCCGGCATCTTTCAAAAAGGTGTCAACCTGAATGACTTTTCCGCCCACTCGAAGAGTTGAATCGCCCAGTGGATCCTTGCCGATGTATTCGTAAGGGTACGCATCACCGTTGACAAAAAGATATGAACCGGATTCGCGCTCATAAGGATAGCTCATGCCCAACGCGATGGTCTCGGCCAGTTGCTTTTCGGATTGTTCTCCGACGTTGCTCTTGAGTTGGCTTTTTGCTGCAAAAAGCTGGCATCCGGAAAGAACGCCGCAGGCAATCAGTAGGCTCGACAATTTCATGGGCGAATCCTTTCGCGCTGTGTTGTCAGTTCCAACCGGAGCAGGGGAACAGTGCCTTCAAAACTTCCGGCTTACCCATATGAAACGGATTGGCAACCGTACGAATCGACAATGCGAGGTAGTCGTCTGATTTGAGTTTGCGCTCGGCACGCATGGTCTTGAACTCTTTAAAAGCCTCATCACCAAGGTTCTGGAAGTCAAAGAACACATCCCACAAAGCCGTGTTGTTGCGGAATTCGGTTTTGCTCCAATCAAGTTGCGAAATGCGCTTTTTTCCCAAAAGGCGCTCGGCACGCAGGAGGTCGGCCTCACCTGCCTCAAGGGCCTTGCGCGCTTTGACAGCTTCATCGGTTCCTGCGCGAGTCGTCACGATACTGCGGTTATCCTCAACATCTTTTTTGAGCGCAGGCAGATTTTCGACGATACCCTGCATGCCAATATAGATTGTCAGGTCTTTGAGTTTTACACCGGCACACTTGCTGCCTTGTTCTTCGCAGGCCAGCCAGAGTTCGAAAAAATCCATCACGTGCACGTTCACGCTGTGAGCCGACTTGTGCGCCATGCTTCCACCGGGTGCAAAGGCGACGTCGAGAAACGGCGATTCTTTTTCAATGAGGTGTCCGTAAAAAGGAACAGCCGTGAGGAATGCGTCGGGCAGCGGTTCCGGAGGTCGCCCATACTTGTAGATCACAAACTCTTTGAGCAGCGAATTGAGTGCGGCTGCGCGTGGATTTTTACCATCCGGACCCAATGCGCATGTGCTGCCCGACGAGCCTTTTTGTGCCTCGACGATTTGTTCAATGAGCTGTTCCAGCACTATACGGCGCTTTATTTTTATGAGCCCTTTATCGCGCTGCGAGTCGAGCAATGCCTGAAATGCTGGCTTGAATTCTGCCGGAATGTTTGCAGGAAGTGTGGTGAGCGGCTGATCTTCCATGGCAAGTGATGGAGGTAGGGCTTTGGCTTTGGATTCCGCCTGCTCTACCGCCGATTTGATTTTCTCCCAGTTGAATTTGAATCCCGCCTTTGTCTTTGTCTCAATTCCACCCAGGAACTTGTTGACGTCGGCCGAGTAGGTGAGCGTCTCACTGCTGAGGTCGGATTTGTTGAATTCTCTTTTTTGGCAAGCCGCGGTTGCGGAAATGATGACAGCCAAACCGAATGTGAATGAGCGGTTGAAGATGTTTTTCATTTCGGATGTTTTCCTTTGCCTGTTTTTTGAATTTGCTGACCCGCCTCAATCGACTCTCGCTCTTGATCAAGATCAATTGCGGTCTGGCGGAGACACCATGCCTGAATTCCTTTGGCGCGGAGATACTCGGTCGCACGTGATGCAGTGACGCAGTATGCGCCGCGACAGAAGACGTAGACTGGCTTGTTTTTTGCGGTGTTTTGCAAAAGCGTTTCGAGATCATCATCGCTTTCCAGCGGAACCTGTCTGGCGAGTCCGACAGGAGTGGCAGACTGTTCCTGCGGGGTGCGTACATCGATGAGGTCGGCTCGGTTTGCCGCAACGTCGAGGAGAATATCATGCAGATTGGCCGTTGCCCGGAGCTCGGGTGCGACCAGTGTGTCTTCCGCATCGACAACATCAGACGAAATTTCGCGCGCGAGTTCCTGCAATGCAAGAACGACCTTCTGCACAGCCGGAGAGCTGAGTGAGTAAATTCTCTGCAATCCCTGCTTACGAACAGTAACAAGCTGCGCAGATTTGAGTTTGGCAAGATGTTGCGAAACATTGGCCATCGATTGTGAAGTGGACTCACTCAGTTGCTCGACGGTGCGGGGTGCCTGAAGCAGTTGGTTGAGAATGACCAGCCGCACCGGAGCTGAAAGCATCAGCGCCACATTCGCAAGATAAGAATTGAGGAGTTCACGCGACTCCTCAACCTTTCGATTCCTGCGGCTTGTTCCAGCGGGCTCATGAGCCACTGACTTAATCTCCTGCAGCTTTCTTGTAATCGTCGTGCTTGTCCAAACCGAATTTTTCGCACTTCATGATCAAACCTGCACGGCTTATACCAAGAATTTTCGCTGCACGCGACTTGTTCCAGTTTTCACGGATGAGACAGTCGTAGATCATCTTTCTCTCGAGCTCCTCAATGGAGTCTTTGAGTTTGCCGTCCACCCGCAGGCCCGGGAATTTGTCTTCCTTCTTGGCTTTGACGCGGTCGGACAGAAGATCTCCGGCGATCTCCGAATCGCTTCCTGCCAACACACAAAGACGCTCGACTTCGTTCTGCAGTTCACG